>ONRO01000319.1 GCA_900320235.1 uncultured Eubacteriales bacterium | reverse complement strand
CTTCCGCCGAGTTCTGCGATACCTGCGATAACTGCCTTATCGTCAGCATATCTTCTGTCGCCGTGGAATTCAATAAAGCTGTCGCCGAATATTCTTGTAATATAATCGACCGCAGTCGGGCGATCGTTAGCTCTTGCCGCTGTAACGCTGTCAAATGCGCTCACTGTTCATCGCCCTCCTTTTCGCTTTCTGTTTCATCATTTTCCTGCACAACCGGAACACTTCCGTGAAGGATCAGCAGTTTTGCAAGCATTTCCTTCATTTCTTTTCTCGGAACGACCCTGTCCACGAAGCCCTTTTCAACGAGGAATTCTGCGGACTGGAAATCCTTCGGCAGTTTCTGTCTTATTGTCTGTTCGATTACTCTCGGGCCTGCGAAGGCGATAAGGGCCTTTGGTTCTGAAAGGATGATATCTCCTTCCATAGCAAAGCTTGCTGTAACGCCGCCCGTTGTCGGGTCGGTAAGTACAGTTATATAGAGCAGTCCGGCATCGCTGTGTCTTTTTACTGCACCGCTGGTTTTTGCCATCTGCATCAGAGAGAGGATACCCTCCTGCATTCTGGCTCCGCCTGAAACGGTAAACACGATAACAGGCAGAGATTTTTCAGTAGCATATTCAAATGCTCTTGTAACCTTTTCACCTGTGACCGTACCCATCGAGCCCATCATAAACTGAGAGTTCATTACAGCGATCACAGCTTCACAGCCGGATATTCTTGCCTTGCCTGTTATTACAGATTCGTTTTCTCCGCTGTTGAGCTTAGCATTTTTCAGCTTTCTCGAATAATCGGGGAAATCTATAATATTTGTTGACATCATATCAGCGTCAAATTCCTCGAAGCTGCCTTTATCAACAGTTATCTCAATACGCTGTCTTGCGCCTATCCTGAAATGGTATGAGCAATTCGGACAGACCTTAAGGTTTTCGCTCAGGTCAGCCGACAAAACAGGATTTTTACATACAGGGCATTTCACCCAGAGTTCATTTGGGATATATGGATGATTTTCAACCGATTCGCCCTGATTTTCAAGCTCGTTTTTCGGCTTTAAAAAATTAAAAAAATCTGCAGTATTCAATGCTTCACCCAACCAATCTCCGCACTGCCGGTTTACGGCAGTTGCGGCTTATATAAAACTGCGGAGATCATTCTCCGCTATTCTTCTTTTCAAGACGTTTCTTTCTTTCCTCCATAAAGCCTGTCGTATACTCACCCGAAACAAACTCCGGATCGGACAGGATATCGATATGAAGGTTTCTGTTGTGCTTTATACCGCTGACGGTAAGCTCGCTGAGAGCCATTTTCATTTTTCTTATTGCAAGCTCTCTTGAACGAGCCTGAACAATAAGCTTACCTATCATTGAGTCATAATAAGGCGGAACGCTGTAATCCTGATATATAGCGGTGTCAAATCTGACGTTCGGTCCGCCGGGAATATGTATGAAATTGATAGTTCCGCAGCCCGGACGGAAATCGTTGTCAACATCCTCCGCATTGATACGGCATTCGATTGCATTTCCGTGCATAAACACCCTGTCCTGTGTAACAGTAAGTTTTGCACCGGAGGCGATTCTTATCTGCCACTGAACGATATCTATACCGACGACCATTTCTGTTACAGCATGTTCAACCTGAAGTCTTGTATTCATTTCCATGAAATAGAAATTCTTATCCTTATCAAGAAGGAATTCGACTGTTCCGGCATTTTCATAGCCCACAGCTCTTGCTGCCTTTGCTGCAGCCTCCATCATTTTCTTTCTGATATCAGGTGTGATAGCAGGTGACGGACTTTCCTCGATAAGTTTCTGATTTTTTCTCTGAACAGAGCATTCACGTTCGCCCAGACATACGACATTTCCGTATTTATCGCTGAGAAGCTGCATTTCTACATGTTTTACAGGTGTCAGGAACTTTTCCATATATACAGCTCCGTCACCGAATGCGCTCTGAGCCTCAGCCTTTGCAGAAAGGAAGGCATTATCGAATTCCTCGATACTGTCAACTCTTCTGATACCTCTGCCGCCGCCTCCGCTTCTTGCCTTGACAAGCAGCGGGAAGCCTATTTCCTCAGCCTTTTGTCTTGCCTCGTTTATATCATCTATTATATCGCTGCCGGGAGTCACGGGAACTCCTGCAGCTCTCATTGTTTTTCTTGCTTCATCCTTATCGCCGAGACGCTCGATCATTTCTGCGCTCGGACCGATAAATTCTATATTGCACTTTTTGCAAAGGGCAACAAATTTTGAATTTTCGGACAACAGTCCGTATCCCGGGTGTATCGCCTGTGCGCCCGAAAGAGCTGCGACCTCAAGTATAGCAGCCATATTCAGATAGCTGTCCGCAACCTGCGGTCCGCCGATGCAGAAGCTTTCATCAGCCATTCTCACATGAAGTGCATCCTTATCGGCTGTTGAATATACTGCGACGGTCGAGATACCCATTTCTCTGCAGGCACGGATTATTCTTACGGCGATCTCGCCACGATTGGCAATCAGTATTTTTGAAAACAACTCGATTACTCCCTCTCAACAAGAGCAAACGAAAACTCTGCCGATACGCTCAGCTTGCCGTTTACATATCCCTTGCCCTTTATAAAATAGAAATTCCTTTTCTGACCTGTAAGCTCGCATTTGATCTCAAGCGTATCTCCGGGCAGAACCTTATTTCTGAACTTTGCCTTGTCAATACCTGTGAAATACGGTGTTGACTTTGCAGAAACATCAGAAATGATAACTGCGCTTGCCTGCGCCATCATTTCGCAGAGGATAACTCCCGGCACAACCGGATTTCCCGGAAAATGTCCGTCAAGGAACCATTCATCGCCGGTGATATATTTTTTACCCTCGCAGGTATTCTCACCTGTTTTGGTTGCTTCATCTATAAGAAGCATTGAATTTCTGTGCGGTATAATCTGCATTATTTCTTCTTTATTCATAATTCTGCTCCTTATTTAATCACAAACAGAGGCTGACCGTATTCAACAACCTGACCGTTTTCTACGCATACCTCTGCGATCACGCCGTTTTTCTCAGCTGTGACCTCGTTCATAAGCTTCATTGCCTCGATAAGACAGATCACATCTCCCTTATTTACCTCACTGCCCACTGTTACATAAGGCTCGCTGTCGGGTGACGGTGCACTGTAAAATACGCCCACCATCGGGGACTCTACCGGAGTACCCTCTGTCTTCACTTCTGTCATGACCGGTGCAGCAGGCTCAGTGCTTACCTGAACCTCAACTGCGGGTGTTTCATTTACAGCTGCTGCAGGAACGGCAACTGCTGCCTTCGCACTTTTCTGACGAATACTGATGAATTCATCTTCGCCCATCTGTATATCAAGTGCTGTTGCCTTTGAGCCGTCAAATGCGGCAAGCAGCTCTTTGATTTCTTCAATACTGTACATAGCGGTTCTCCACCTTCACTAAACTGATTTAATGGTTATTATTTTTTCAAAACGATACAAGCATTATGTCCGCCGAATCCGAAAGTAGTTGAAAGTGCCATATCTGCCTGAACCTCAGCTGCCTTATTCGGTGTATAATCAAGATCACATTCAGGGTCAGGCTCCTTATAGTTCACTGTCGGAGGAATTATTCCGTCCCTCAGTGCAAGAGCCGCAGCGATTGCCTCAACAGCACCTGTTGCGCCGAGCATATGACCTGTCATTGATTTTGTCGAGCTGATATGAGCCTTGTATGCTCTTTCTCCGAGAACTTCCTTGAACGCCTTGGTTTCGCCTGAATCGTTAAGGCTTGTTGATGTTCCGTGAGCGTTGATATAAAGCTCCTCATCGCCCTTATAGCCTGCTTCTTCAAGAGCAAGACGAACGCATCTTGCAGCGCCCTTACCCTCCGGATCCGGAGCTGTGATATGATGTGCGTCACATGTATTTCCGTAGCCGCAGATCTCAGCATAGATCTTTGCACCTCTGTTTACAGCGTGCTCATATTCCTCAAGAATAAGGATACCTGCGCCTTCGCCCATTACAAAGCCTGATCTTTCCTTATCAAACGGGATCGAAGCTCTTTTCGGGTCTTCGCTGAGGGTAAGTGCCTTGCAGCTTGTAAAGCCCTTTACAGCCAGGGGAGTTATCGTAGCCTCTGCGCCGCCTGCGATGATTGCGTCAGCCATGCCGTATTTGATAGCATGGAATGCTTCACCGACTGCATGAGTTGATGTTGAGCATGCTGTTACGACAGGCAGACACGGTCCCTGAGCCTTGAAGCGGATCGCAACATTTCCTGCAGCGATATTTCCTATCATCATCGGAATGAAGAAGGGGGAGATATTCTTGTCTGTATAAAGGTTTACGCTCTGCTCATAGAAGGTATGGATTCCGCCGACACCCGAGCCGACATAGCAGCCGAAACGTTCAGGAGCGACCTTTCCCTCGATTCCGCTGTCCTCGACAGCCTGTGCTGCAGCTGCAACAGCATACTGACAGAAAAGATCCATTCTTCTGCATTCTCTTTTATCTATATACTGAGTCGGATCGAAATTCTTCACCTCAGCAGCGACCTTTGCCTTTGTCTGTGCAGGGTCAAATTTTGTGATTATATCAATGCCGCTTACGCCGTTTTTCATAGATTCCCACATTGTCGCAGCATCGTTTCCGATCGGTGTAATTGCGCCGATACCAGTTATTACTACTCTTTTCATTTACACAATTCCTTTCCTTGAAATTCTTTCCTGATCAGATAGCAAGACCGCCGTCCACCTTGATAACCTCGCCTGTGATGTAGGATGCCTCGTCGCTTGCAAGGAAAGCTACTGTATTTGCGATATCAGTTACCTCGCCTGCACGCTTGAGCGGAATTGCAGCAAGAGTTGCCTCTCTTGCCTTTTCAGGCATACCGTCTGTCATATCTGTTCTGATAAAGCCCGGAGCGATCGCATTGACTGTAACATTTCTTGAGCCAAGCTCTTTTGCAATGGACTTTGTCATACCTATTATGCCTGCCTTTGCAGACGCATAGTTTGACTGACCTGCGTTGCCTGTGATACCGACGATTGAGGAGATATTGATGATTCTTCCTCTGCGTTTTTTCATGAAGTGCTTGTAAACTGCCTTTGTCATATTGAAGGTACCCTTGAGGTTGACTGCGATTACTGCGTCAAAGTCTGATTCCTTCATTGAAAGCATAAGTGTATCTCTTACGATACCTGCATTATTTACAAGGATATGAACCTCGCCGAATTCTGCGATGATATCCTCAACGAGCTTTGAAGAAGCCTCGAAATCCGCAACATTACATTCATAAGCTGCAGCCTTTACGCCGAGAGCCTCAAGCTCCTTTACTGTTTCCTCTGCTTTTTCACCGTCACCGAGGTGATTGAAAGCGATATTTGCTCCAAGCTCTGCAAGCTTCAGAGCGATTGCCTTGCCTATTCCTCTTGAAGCACCTGTTACGATAGCTGTTTTACCTGTCAGTTCAAACATAATTTCCCCTGACGCTTATTCGAGTGCGTCAAGTCCCTCCTTTGTTTCAATATTTACTGCTTTAAGTTCAGAATCTATTTTTCTTATCAGACCTGTAAGTGTTTTTCCTACGCCTACTTCTATAAAGCTGTCTGCGCCCTGCTGTGCAAGGTTTTCAACAGTCTTCTGCCATTTAACGGGACTTTTTACCTGTGCTGCCACAAGTGCCTTATAATCTCCCTCATAGGGCTGTGCTGTTACATTTGAATATACCGGTATTTCAGGATCTTTAAGCTCAACGCCTTCAAGATACTCTGCAAGAGCATCTGCTGCGCTGCTCATGAAAGGTGAATGGAAAGCTCCGCTTACTGCAAGCTTTACAGCCTTACCCTTTTCTTCCTTGACCCTTGCACACAGGCCGTCTATTTCATCTTCAGCCGCTGCGACAACTGTCTGCGCCGGACTGTTATAATTCACGGGATAAGCCTTTTCAAATTCCGAGCATATCTGCTCTACCTTTTCCGGAGTAAGCTTCATCACTGCTGCCATTGCACCCTTATTTTCATTTGCAGCCTTATCCATTACCTCTGCACGTCTGCAAACGAGTCTGAATGCATCCTCATACGAAAGCATTCCTGCAAAAGCAAGAGCTGCAATCTCGCCGAGTGAAAAGCCTGCAACGAAATCAGGGCGGATACCCTTTTCCTGCACTGCAGCCGCTGCTGCAAGATCTGCTGTAAATACACAGGGCTGTGTATTGATAGTAACAGAAAGCTCCTCCTTTGTTCCCTCAAAGCACTGTCTGATTGTGCCAGGGCGGATACTTTCAGCCATATCAAAGACTGCCTTGGCGGCAGGTGAATTTTCATAAAGTGTTTTTCCCATTCCGGGGTACTGTGCACCCTGACCTGAGAAAACAAAAACTGTTTTTCCCATTTTTGCTTACCTCCCGTTATTGATAAAGCATCTGCATGATCTCACGCAGCTCAGTTTCAGTCCTTATTCCAGCGGATAACACAGCTTCCTGTTGTAAGGCCTCCGCCGAACGCACACATTGCGATAAGATCGCCTTTCTTGAGCAGACCGCTGCGGTTTGCCTCATCAAGAGCGATCGGCACGCTGCCCGAGGAAGTATTTCCGTAATGCTGAACATTGCAGAAGAATTTTTCTCTCGGAATGTCAAGGTTCTTAGCTGCCGTATTGATTATTCTTATATTTGCCTGATGCGGGATAACGCAGTCGATATCGCTCTGCTGAAGTCCTGCATCCTCAACTGCCTTTTTGATACCGTTTGCCATAGCTGCTGTTGCAAAGCGGTAAACATCATTTCCTGCCATATGAAGAACAGCTCTTTCCTCCTTGTGCTCATAGAACGGGGAAGAATTTGTTCCGTGGGGAATCCTGATAGCGGCATCATTACCGGACGCTGTCAGATGGATTGAAAGAAGGTCATCACCCTCGCCGAGAACTGCTGCTGCACCGCCGTCACCGAACAGCACACAGGTTGAACGGTCAGTCCAGTCGGTGATATTAGAAAGATTATCCATAGAAACAATAAGTACCTTTTTCACAACTTTTCTTACAAAGAAGCCTGCTGCGATCTCCAGGGCATAAATAAAGCCCGAGCATGCAGCATTGACATCAAAAGCAGGACAAGTCGCACCAATTTCCTTCTGAATCATGCAGCCCTGTGATGGGGTAATATTTTCGCCTCTCATTGTTGAGCAGATAATAAGATCAAGCTCCTCAGGGCTTACGCCAGCATTTTCAAGGGCATTTTTTGCAGCCTCAACGCACAGCTCGGTTATTGTTTCTTTTTTTGCAATATGACGTTCCTCAATACCTGTTCTGGTACGGATCCATTCATCATTTGTTTCAACCATAGTTGAAAGCTCATCGTTGTTCATTACATACTCAGGCACTGCTTTGCCTGTTCCAAGTATTGTAAAACTCATTCAACTGACCTCCGATATTATTATAAGGCATGCCCACACAGGTTCTGCCGGGAATCAGGAGCACCAAACTTCTGCCACAAGGCATCAGTTTTATGGTAAAACTCTGAAAAAACAGCCATTTTACAGCATTTTTCACACAGCATTACACACGACGGTACAATCCATCTATTCTATCCTTTTAATTCTATAACAAAACATCCGATTTGTCAAGGCAGCGTGACGCGCCCGCAGGACCGGCGTGCCGCCGGGGTCGCGATTCACGACTAATATAGCCTGAAAAAGTTTTACTCCGGCACCGCCCGGCTTTTTTTGAGCCTG
>ONRO01000362.1 GCA_900320235.1 uncultured Eubacteriales bacterium | reverse complement strand
GACTCCTGACACATTTTTCTCAGGCAAGCAAACTTCCAAAGCTATTAAGCGTGATAACTCCACCCTCGCTCATACAAAACCGACCGATGATAATTAATTTGAAAATCAGCCGTCTGCCTCTTTGATTCAACCCTTGCCGAGGAATTATATTCAGGGGATTTCGCCATACCCCAAGGGCACCTCCTTCGGGCGACAACGGTCGGCGACCGGGGGGTGCTGGGGCTCGCCTACGCTGTCACCATGCTATTCTCCCCCTACATTATCCTGCCATATCCGAGCGACGGATCCGGATATGTCAACTCCCTGCTCCTTTGAGCCCTCAAACGTATCTCTGCTTTTACCCGCTCACCATACATGAACGGCGAATTTCCGCATACTATCCCCCACTCCATAAGCTGTGCTGCATATCCGGTAATAACAGGTGCAGCGAAACTCGTTCCGCTTAAACTGTCAAATCCTCCCGTCAGTGACGGCGCTGTCACTTCAACCGCCGGTGCACTGACATCAGGAAAAATCTCCCCCGGACACCTCTTTCCCCTTCCTGAAAATACTGCGGCTGCTCCTGTCCGCCGGTCAAATCCTGCTGTCCGTATTATCCCCTGCGCAGTTGAGGGTATCGTCATCGTCAGTGTATCTTCCGGATCTGTAAAATATGTTTTGGCTGTGACCTGCTCAATCGTTGGCAGCCAGATGTCAAAATGACCGTCTGCTATGCTCCCTGCCCGTAATCGTAATGTCCATAATGCCTGCGGAATTATTCCCCCTGCCGGTCTGATGTCATAGTATATTTCCTGAAATACACTTCTTACACCCGGCTGCCCGAAAACTGAGGTTACTGATAGTCCGTCTATTACAGACTTTGTGCTTGTTGTGAATCTGTTTATTACTCCTGTGCTCTTGCCGTCCGGGAAAAATAACTCTGCTGAAATAATGTCTGTGTAGTTCTTCCACATGGATAAATACAGACTTTCTATTCCCTGTGCTGTGAAAAAACCTATGTCAAGCTGCTCTCCCTCTTTCAGATCTCCTTCGTAATGATGTCCGGCTCCGCCTTCGTTTCCGGTCGGAATGACTATCGTTGTTTTCCATTCTCCGGATACTGCTGAAATATATGTTTCAAATAGTGAATCCCCTCTGTGTGAACCTTCATTCATTCCATAACTGATGTTTATTGCAACCGGCTTCTTCAGCTGTGCCGCCTTTGTTATTACATATCTGAGTCCTTTCATAAGCTGCGTGGTTTTTTCGCCTTCGCCTGATGCTGAACGTACACAGACAACGATCAGCTCAGATTCATATGCGACTCCTGTGCTGTTCCCTGCCGCAATGCCTGCAACTGCTGTTCCGTGTCCTGAAATATCTGTTTTCGCTATGACCGAAAACGGGTCTGCTGAAAACAATGCTGTGTTGATTCTGTCACGGCTGTATTCTGCACCTTCGTAAAATCCTGCCGGCGGCGTGCCGTCTGCACTCTGATCCCACATCGCTGCTATCCTTGTCCTGCCGTCCGGAAGTCTGAATTCCTTGTTCGTATAATCAACTCCGGTGTCTATGATGCCGATAAGCACTCCTGAACCACTGTACAGACTTCGCCTGAAATCCGGTATTTCAGGACAATTGCCCGGGTCTGTGAAATCGTTCTCAAGAAAAATATCTTTCGGAAGCTCTGTGTCCTCAACAAGCGGCAGCGTTTCAAGCAATGGGATCATATCTGCTGAAATACCGATCACTGCATAACCCTGCCCGAGATCAACCGGCCGAAAAATCCCGAGATCCTCAAGCCCGGTAATAAACTCCTCAAAATCTCCGCTGTACCTGACAATAATTTCCATTTGCTATCACTTCATTCATAATTGATAAACAGCTTGCCCGACTATTCCGCAGTCCTGAGTGCTGTTTGTCAGGCTTTGCCCTGCAAACCAAACGGAATTCAACTTTCTTAATACCCTGTCATCCTGAGCGTAAGCGATGGATCTTTTTCATAAAAGCAGCAATATCAGAAAGATTCTTCGTCGCTTCTCTACTCTGAATGACATAATAGGCTGTGAATTTTTTGAAAATTGATTTCCGTGTGCAAACCCCGGCGGCAAGCTGTTGACAGATCAGTTTCCGATGATTCTGAAACCGCTTCTGTCAGCGTCAGAATAAGTAATACGCCTGCACTGATATCATAGACAATGCTGCTTTTATTCAAGCTTGTCAAGATCCTCGTATGAATAAAGCACATATCCGTCAGTGCCTGCCTTTTTGCACAGATCAATCTGACTTCTGATATTGTTGTCCTTTTGCAGCCATGTACCGTCGTCTGCATCTGTCCCTTCCTTGTACAGTCCAAGACTGATATATAGCCTGACACCGCTGTTTTTTACAAGCTTTTTCCACTGCTCAACGCTTTTTGCGAAGGGCAGTACAGGATGATTTTCACTTACATATGTCTGCGGTGACAGATAATCGCAGTATCCCGTTATCTCGCCCCAGCTTCTGATATCCGCAGCAAGCTTTTCATCATTTTCCATATTGCACTGCGGAGATATTCCGAAAACACAGCCGCTGCGTTCATAATGTACAGCACTGTAAATTGAGCTTAAAAGACTATTAATATTCTGTTTTCGCCAGTTATTCTGAGAAAGATAGGTTTCCCCTGCTGCGGCAGCATAAAGGTCATATTCCTTCTTATCGGCATTCATATCATCGGCGGGATAGAAATAATCATCGATCACCACACCGTCAACATCATAGTTTCTTACAATCTCACGCACACCGTCTGTAATAAGCTTTCTGACCTGAGGATATGCCGGATTAAGATAAATATTACCGCTGCTGCTGAAACACCATCTGTCATTACTTTTGTCATTATCGTTTTTCCATTTTATATACGGATTATCGTCCGAGAACTCTGACGGAGTTTTTCCGAAACTGACCCTCAGCGGATTTATCCATGCATGGATACGGATATTCCTTTTTTTAGCAATCGACAGTGCCAGTGCCAGAAAATCATAATCAACCTTTTTTCCCTGTTTACCGCTGAGCAGATGTGAAGAAGGAAAAAGACTGCTGCTGTAAAGTGCATCGCAGAACGGCCGTACATGAAGGAAAACCGTATCCGCACCTGCTGCACTGACCCTGTCAAAAATATTTTCAAGGAGCTTTTCTGCAGCAGACCTGTCGTTATCATCAGCACTGAGCTTCAGACTCATAAAGGGCACCCAGACAGCTTTCATAAACCCATCTGATTTTTCACTGATTTCAGAGCTGACGCTGTCATTTTTTTCAGGCTGAGAAATGTCTTCTGAGGCATCAGATCGATGAGTCACGGAAGTATCGGGGCTTTC
>ONRO01000360.1 GCA_900320235.1 uncultured Eubacteriales bacterium | reverse complement strand
GTAGTGGGACCTTTTCTTGACAAAGTTTGGCTGTTGATGTATACTTGAAACATTGGTATTTTATATAATAGAGTCTGAAAAAAATCAGTTTTATTACTTATTCGTTATTGGGGGAAAATAAATTGAAGGATATTGTTATAGCTGTTGCAGGAACTGGGTATGTTGGTCTTTCAATTGCAACTTTATTATCACAGAATCATAAGGTATATGCAGTTGACATTATTCCTGAAAAAGTTGAAATGATAAATCAGAGAAAATCACCCATTCAGGATGAATATATTCAAAAGTATCTGTCAGAGAAAGAACTGAACCTCATAGCAACCACAGATGGAAGAGAAGCTTATAAAAAGGCAGATTTTGTAGTAATTGCAGCACCTACAAATTATGATTCGAAAACCCATCATTTTGATACTTCTGCAGTTGAAAGTGTAATAGATCTGGTGATGGAAGTAAATCCAGATGCAATAATGGTTATCAAATCTACTATTCCAGTGGGATATACAAAAAGTATCCGTAAGAAAACCGGATCTGAAAATATTATTTTCAGCCCTGAGTTTTTACGGGAATCACAGGCACTTTACGACAATTTATATCCAAGCCGTATAATCATAGGAACAGACCTTGATAATCCAAGATTGACTGAGGTTGCTCATACATTTGCAGGTCTTCTTCAGGAAGGAGCAATCAAGGAAAATATTGATACACTTTATATGGGCTTTACTGAAGCGGAGGCTGTAAAGCTTTTTGCAAATACATATCTGGCACTCAGGGTAAGCTATTTCAATGAACTTGATACATATGCAGAAATGAAAGGTCTGGATACCAAGCAGATAATAGATGGCGTATGTCTTGATCCAAGAATTGGCTCACATTATAACAATCCAAGCTTTGGATTTGGTGGCTACTGCTTGCCAAAGGATACAAAACAGCTTCTTGCAAATTACTGTGATGTTCCTCAGAATCTGATCAGTGCAATAGTAGAAAGTAACCGTACAAGAAAAACATTTATCGGTGACAGAGTATTACATATTGCAGGATATTACGATTATTACAATCGCGGTGACTTTGATGCAAACATGGAAAAAGAATGTGTAATCGGAGTATACAGACTTACAATGAAATCTAATTCAGATAATTTTCGCCAGTCATCAATACAAGGGGTTATGAAAAGAATAAAAGCTAAGGGTGCAGAAGTTATTATTTACGAACCTACACTTGAAAATAATTCAACTTTTTTTGGAAGTAAGGTAGTAAACGATCTTGATGAATTCAAAAACAGAACATCAGCTATCATTGCAAACAGATACGACAGTTGTCTTGATGATGTTAAAAACAAAGTTTATACCAGAGATTTATTCAGAAGAGATTAAATATATGCTTCTGTAATGCCGCTTCGTTCTTTACGGAGCGGCAGAATTATATCTAAAAATACTATTTGGAGGAAAAAATGAAAGTTCTTGAAAATGAATCATTAAAAAAATATACAACATTCCGGATGGGGGGGAATGCAGAAAAAATGTATTTCCCGGAAAGTGTTGAGGAATTAAGTGCTCTTATAAAACGAAATAAGAATATTTTAAAATATATTATAGGCGGTGGTTCAAATCTTATAATAAACGATAAAAAAGATTTTGAAGAAGTACTTTGCCTGAGAGAATTTAATAAAAGTATAGAAAACAAAGGGAACGGTCATTTTTACATAGGTGCATCAGTCAGACTGCAAAAGGCAATAAAAACAGTAAATGCTGCAGGATACGGCGGTATGGAATTTCTTTTCTCTGTTCCGGGTCTGATAGGAGGAGCCCTTTATATGAATGCCGGTACAGGAAGAAAAACTGATAAGTATATTTCAGATTATGTAGTTTCAGTAGATGTATTAAAGGATGGAAAAATATGTACTTTCCTGAAAGAAGAATGTGCATACGATTTCAGAAAATCTGTATTTCAGGATGATCCTGACTGTGTGATTCTGGGTGCAGAATTCTTATTTCCTGAAATGACAGCAGAAGATGCAAAAAAAGGAATAGATGACAGAATTGCTCTGTGTAAAAAAACTCAGGATATGACCTATCCCAATTTTGGAACGGTATTCTGTGTATCAAACCCAAAGATTATGGATCTCGTCAGGAAATTTCATTTGGGATATAAAAACGGTTGTACTTACTCTCCAAAAAGAAAAAACTGGATGCTAAACAGGGAAGAGGGGACTTTTGAACAGGCTATTAAACTATTGAATAAAGTTAAAAAAATGCACAAGTTATTTCATAAAGAATGCAAGTGTGAAGTCAGGATATGGGAATAATACTATTTACTGATCCAATAGTTTAAACTCAGACGAAACGTCTGAATAATACCTGAGTGTTCATGAAACCTTGATCCGGAACGAGGGCAAAGTGAAGAATTAAATCTGGTACCATCGGTTCTCCTTTAATAATTTCCTTCGTGTATATTACTTGCTGGAGTTATATAATAATACATCTAACTTGCAAAAATGCAATGATATAAATATGTACAGCAGGAATATAAGAAAAGTCTGCAGTCAGAGTGCAAGTACTCCAAGGACACTTCGTTCTGACACGTCACACCGGTGGTATTGTGTGAAATATTTCTGTGACTTTTAATGCAGAAATGATATCAGCAATTCAGGCTAAAAAAGCCGGGCGGTGCCCGTGAAAACTTTTATCAGGCTGATTAAGCCGTGAATCGCAACACCGGCAGCGCGCCAGC
>ONRO01000358.1 GCA_900320235.1 uncultured Eubacteriales bacterium | reverse complement strand
CTTTTCCGCCTTTGCAGGCTCTGCAGGCTTTTCTGCTGCATCATGCGACAGCTCGTTTTTCTTTTCCGCCTTTACAGGCTCTGCAGGTTTTTCCGCCGTATCATGTGACAGCTCGTTTTTCTTTTCTGCTGTGGCAGTTTCGTATGATAGTTCATTCAGATCAAATGATCTCTTTGCATTTTCAGCATCAGTGTTTTCATTTGTTACTTTTTCTTTTTTGCCAGCAGCTTTGCTTCCTTTTTTATGCTCAAAATGATTAACGTATATAGGTATCTCTGTTTCGCCCTCACGTTCTTTTTTATCTGCTGTATCAAGCTCGCCATATGCTTTTGAAGAACGCTCAGGAACAGAATTCCTTGCTTTCATTATTTCATCAACCGTTATTTCAGATGTACCCGCTTTTTTACCGCGAGGCTTTTTCTGATTTTTCGGTGCAGGACGGTCATCCTTCTTTTCTTCAGTTATTTTTAATGAAACATGCTCTTTAAGTTCAGTCTGAACACTCGGAGCTGTTTTTTCTTTTTCTTCAGTCTGATTATCCTTTTTCTCCTGAATGATTTTTTCAGACTTCGGTTTTTTCACCGGCTGAGATGTTTTATTATCAGCCGATGTATAAAGTGATGAAGTTGTAAGTGTTTTCGGCAGCTCTTTTTTTCTGCTGTTTCCAGGAGAAAGCTTCACAGGTGTTTCTTCAATGGTTTCAGTATCAGAGAAAATATCCTCCGGATCATCGTCACCATATGTCAGATCATTATCCTCCGGTGCAGTGATTATTTCAGCAAGCTTCCTGAAAAATCCTTTTATTCCGGTTTTTCTGGTTTCCTGCAAAGGTTCTGCTTCTTCTGCCAGTTCCTCCTGAATCGTCATTTCCTTTACAGGCTTTTTGTTCGGAACAGCAGTTTTCTCATCACCAGATTTTTTTATTTCCGTCTTATTCTGATCCTGATCGTTCTTTTTTTTATTCATCACGGTCTTTTCAGAATCTGATTTTTTGATTTCTTCGGTTTTTTCAACAGACTTTTCTCCGGCAGGAGCTTTTGTATCATCTGTTTCAGTTTGCTTTTCTTCTTTCTCTTTTTCAGCCGTAACTTCCGGGGTATTAACCTGTACGGCAGCCTTTTGTTCCTCTTTCTTTTTTATTTCAGCTTTATTTTCAGACTTTTGACTGTTTGCAGCTATATTAGCAGCAGTTTCAGTTTTTTTCTGTCCGGAAGCTTTTTTCTTTTTCCTTGAAGACATTATCTCCTACCCCCCTTATTCAGTTTTCAGCCCTAAACGCTGACGAGTAAATTCATACATCAGTATTCCCGCAGCGACAGAAGCATTCAGCGAATTAATTCTTCCGAGCATCGGAAGTGATAAAATAGCATCACATTTTTCACGCACAAGTCTTCCGAGTCCCTTTCCCTCTGAACCGATAACAAGTGCACACGCTCCTTTAAGGTCACTGCTGCAATAGATTTGTCCGTCCATATCTGCTCCGTAGACCCAGCAGCCCCGCTCTTTAAGTTCATCAAGAGCAGATGCAATATTAGTCACCCTTGCAACAGGAACATATTCATATGCTCCTGCACTTGCTTTTCCTACTGTAAAACTGAGTCCGGCTGAACGCCTTTTCGGAATAATTATCCCATGAGCGCCTGCACATTCTGCAGTTCTGATAATTGCTCCCAGATTATGCGGATCCTCTATTTCGTCAAGAACAATTATAAACGGCTTTTCGTTTCTTGAAGCGGCAAGACTGAAAATATCATCAACACTTGCATATTCCTTCATTGATGCAGCTGCTGCCACTCCCTGATGAGCACTATGAGCGGTCATATAATCAAGTTTTTTTCTATCTACCTCTTTGATCGGTATATGCTTTTCTTTTGCAAGAGCTGCTATGACTTTTACTGAGCCGCTGAGCTCACCTCTTGCTATATAAAGGCAGTCGATCGGCCTGCCGGAGCGAAGAGCCTCGGTAACCGGATTTCTGCCTGCAATAATATCCTTGTTATTTTTATTCTCGTCGATTTTATTCACCAAAATCACCTATTCAGTAAATTTTACATATGTATTAAAATTATATCATATATTTTCCCCTTATTCAAGCAAACAGACAAACAACGATTGACAAATTTTGCATCATAACTGATGAAAAAATGATTATTTTATCTCAAACGGCTTTCCGGAGGAAAAACACTCTGATATTTTTTTCATAAACGACTGAATGAATCAGTTATGAGCCGGACTTTACTCTGCTATGATAAGTAATTTCCCTGCATTAAATCAATTAATCTGTTCTGATAACAAAAAACTTCTGACCGTTGATCAAAAACGTTTTTCAGTAATCAGGCGCATGTAGTTAAATTTAACTTATACTGATTTTTAATAAAACGTATTAGTTTTTATAACCTGTCCTTTGTTTTGGACAGTCAGAAAGCATGAGAAATCGCTGGCTTTCAGCCCCCGAATCCCTGACCAGAGGCTCAGGAGCTCGCCTGCCGGCTCGGTCGGTGCAGCAGCTTTGCAGCGGTTTCCGCCGGACACCGCACCCTTGGAAACCGCAAGCCTTTGCAAAGCCCCTGCGAAACTTTGATTTCATACATTTAATTGAATATTAGTATAATTTAAGTGCAGCACCAAGAGCCTCACATTTTCTCTTTGTATCAATATCAGGTGCATCATAGCCTATCACACTGTCAGTTACAAGAACAGCTCCTGCCTTTCTGCACACTTTCTCCCACTTTTTCATCCATTCACCTTTGCCCCAGCTATATGATCCGAACAAAGCAGCTTTCCTTCCCTTCAGTTTATCTGAAATTGATCTGAACATAGGTTCAAACTCTGTGCTCTCAAGTTTCTCTGTTCCCATAGACGGACATCCGAAGGCAAAGGCATCATAATTATTGATATCTTCTTTTTCAAATTCTGATGCCGTAAAAAGCTTTGCCTTTGCTCCTGCTTCTTCTGCGCCTTTCAGAACATGGTTTGCCATCTCCTTCGTATTTCCTGTTCCGCTCCAGTATACTACCGCTATCTTTATCATAATAATCCCCTCTCTGATCATCAGTACAGACTTTTCAAAATTATCTTTCAGCAGCATCGTTCCCCTTCTGCCGGCAACATATCAGGCAGATTAAGTATTATGGGGAAAAAAACTGAAGCTGCCATGTCTGATTGAGCAGACTGATGGTTTTCTTGATCTTTATGCAATTCAGCAAAAACAGAATTCAGAATTATTATTTGCGGAATACTGATCAGGCATACTGCCGGCTATATTTATGATGGCTTCAATTGTATTCTGCTGAATGAGCAGAACCAAACTGTAAAAAATATTTTAAAATACAGCATTATATTATTGAATTTGACAGTCGGATGTGTTAAAATCTGTTACATAACGAATATGATTTATTTATTTTCAAAAAGGAGATAATGATTATGAGATTCAGAAAAGCTTTTGCTATTATTCTATGTTCGATCCTGACACTTTCCTTTGCCGGCTGTGCAAACAGTAATTCAAATGAAAGCAGCAATTCCAAAACCGCTGAGACCAGCGTTGCACAAAATAGTTCCGAAAGCAGTGAAAAAACTGAAGTCAAACTGCCTGAGCTTGATATTGATCCGGAAATGCAAAAAAGCTTTGAAGAAAAAATCGATATGGACAAGCTTGGTCCTCTCAGTAAATTTGCAGTACAGATGATGGAAAACAAAACGCTTGATGTTAAATTTGACATTGTACAATTAACTGAAGATGAAGAAAGCAAATCCTCGAAATCTCCGGATACTTTTGATCTGAACTCTATTTCCGAGGAAATAACGGCACATATCATTAAAAATGAAAACAAGGATTACAGGATAAAGCTCGACCTTGGTTTGTTCTCATTTGATCTTCTGAAAAACAAGGACGGCACATTCTCTGTAAACAAAAAAACAAGATCATATCAGAAGCTTTCAGATGTAAGCGAAGCCTCTGCAAAAACTTCCTCCGATTCTTCAAAGGAAGTTGAAAATGCTATGAATAGTATCAAGGACATGACAAACGGTATGCTCGATAATATTGATACTGATTCGTTAATTCAGGATAAAGGTGATAAGGAAGTAACCTACAACGGCGAAGGAACGGAAACTTACAAGGAAAATGAGTACAAGTATGAAAGCTACACTGTAAAGGAAAAACCATCCGAAAAATCTTCTGCATCCGGTAAAACAGCGGATAATAAAGAAAAAAACATCAATGTAAAGGTATATTTCGGTGATGACAATATTATGAAGATTATCCATATCGAAGCTGATAAACAGAAATTCGATTTTGTTTTCAATACTTTTACAACAGAGATTGATCCTGAGGATCTTGTAATTCCTGCAGAATATGAAGAAAAACAGCAAAGCAGTGTTGATCTTTCTGATCTGAATATTTCTCTACCCGATATTTCCTCATCAGAAAGCAGGTAATAAATTCCTGTCTGCAAAAAATGAATACAGTATTAAAACCGGCAGCATCCATAGTTTAGTGGATACTGCCGGTTTAATTATTTAAAGTTCCTGCGATATTTCAATGATCCTCATAAGTCTATGATTAACACCTGATCGGCTTAT
>ONRO01000356.1 GCA_900320235.1 uncultured Eubacteriales bacterium | reverse complement strand
GTCGTGACAATGTCTTTTATTTATAGCGAGTTCAATTATTTGATAAGACCCTTTGCATATTTCCATGCCAGAATTCTCATTACTGCATGATCAAGAAGATCTTCAGAAATCGTACCGTCTTTGGCTGCTGCAAGTATTTTTTCATAAGAAGTATCGATATCAGCTACACATAGCATATCGTTTCCTGCGAGAAATGCACTGACAACGGGAGAAACATCAGGAGAATATTCGCTGATAGCGCCCATGCTGAGATCGTCTGTAACTATAATCCCTGTAAAACCAAGTTTATTTCTCAGTAATTCATGTACAGCAGGAGAAAGAGAAGCAGGTCTGTCCGGATCCATACAGTTTATAATATTATGGCTCACAAGTACAAGATGAGCACCTTCGTCTATTCCGGCCTGGAAGGGCTTTAAGTCAGTACTTTCAAAGGTTTCATAATTTCTGTTGTCAATAGCAATACCAGTGTGAGTATCTGTATTATTACCGTATCCAGGAAAATGCTTCAGAGTAACAGAAACACCGTTTTGCTGACTGATTTTAGTAACCTCTCTGACAAAGTTGCAAGTAATATCCACATCCTGACCGATGGAACGGTCATACATGAATTTATCTTCTCCGGTACATATATCGCAAACAGGAGCAAGATTAGTATTGATCTTCAGGTTATTAAGCAAATTTGATTTTCTCACAGCGTCCTGTTTTATTTCTTCAATTCCGCCTTTTTCATACAGGTCTCTGGGAGAAAGGAAATCATCTGTCTTAAGCATATTATGTCCGCTTAGTCTGCTGACTGTTCCACCTTCCTCGTCAGTTGAAATTATCATAGGAATATCATGTGCCTGTGAATATGAGCTGTTTTCAATTATGATCTGATCCTTAGTTTTATCTTCAAGATCCTTCCAGAAAAGTACATAACCACCAAGATAGTATTCCTTCGCAGTTTCATAGGCACCATCAGAAGGATAAGCACCAAGAATGATCTGGCCGGCTTTCTGTTCAATTGACATATTCTTCATTTTTAGATAAGCTTTTTCGTAATAATCTGAAAATATACCATTATCCTGCCATTCTTTTGGATAAGTGATTTTCGCTTCAGATGTTTCGGATATTTCTTGTTCAGAAGGATCCGGAACATCCGGGCTTTCATATGATATTTCGCTATTATCAGATGATTCTACTGAAGATACCTGGGTTTCAGCAGAAGATGAGCTGACATCTGTTTTATTATTGCAGGATGAAAAAATAACAGCGGATGATAGTATTAGAGAAATACTGATCAGTTTTAAAAAAGATTTTTTCATTTTTAATCCTCCAGAATATTATCTACAACATTTAGCCTTAACCCTTTGCACATCTGCTGTGCGAGCTTGATTGCTGAGTCATCCAGCTGTTCAGGAATATGACAATCCGCACCGATAAAAACCTTCTGACTGCTTCCGCTCAGATTTTTCCAGAATCCATCATGTGGGTATGGAAAACGCTTTTCATCCGGGAAATCCATGATTCCACGACGGATACCATTGGCATTGAATTCAAGGGGGATTTTATATTTTTCAGCAGCTGATAAAATAATATCGCAAGCCTTTTCGCAGTTTTTGTCCCAGACAAGTTCATTTATGAACATCAGATCCGGATGTGCGATAGCATTAAATAATCCGGTTTCAGCAGCATATGAAATATTTTCTGCATATTCTATGTAATCATCTGTTTTTTCTGCAAAAAAGATATTTTTGATTGAACCGTCTGAAGCAGTATACATATGTTCACCAAGCAGCAGATAATCAAGACCTGACTCATTGATAAGACTTTTATAATAGTCATTATACTTAGCATGATATTCGATTTCAAGACCGCTGAAAATCTGAATCTGACCGGAGTATGCTTTTTTTAGCCTGTTAAGTTCAGAAAGATAATCCTGAAGTTCTTCAAATTGCATTCTGTATCCGAAATCCTTGTCGGGAAACGGACCGTGATCTGAAAAACCAAGTATTTTCATATCTGCATTTTTTGCAGCATGAATATAATCCTCTTCAGTACCTTTAGCATGTAAACATCTGAATGTATGGGTATGAAAATTTGAGATCATTTTATTCCTCCTTAAATTATACCAATTAAAATATGTATAATACTTTCCTTTTTAATTCATATATGTATTTTATCATATTATGTAAGAAAATACAAACCCGTTCCCTTCCTTAGCGCCGGTG
>ONRO01000297.1 GCA_900320235.1 uncultured Eubacteriales bacterium | reverse complement strand
GCTCAATACCGGCAGATTTATACTGTCCTTCAGCGGAAGAGGTCTGCATATCAGATGTATGAGCGAATACAGCCTCATTATTGAAGGACATATACTCTCTATTGAATATATTATGTGAGGTCAAGATGATTGTTGTAGCTTTTTTCAGATGGATTTTCGGTTATTTCAGCTTTACTGCCAACGGTAAATTTCCTGAAAGATTCCTGAATATCTGCTCAAAAAGAGGTATAAAGCTCTGGAAGCTTCTTCCTGTTGAAAACGGTTTCTCCGGCTGCTGCAGAAACAACGAAAAAACTGCTGTTGAAGCTGCTGCTGAAAAATCAGGCTGTACAATTGAAATAACCGGACATTGGGGTCTTCCTGCCTTCGTTCAGAAATACAGGCACAGATCCGGACTTCTTGTCGGTGCTGCACTGGGCACAGCCTTCTGCATCTGTATGTCAGGCTTTATCTGGAACATAAATATTATCGCACCCGACGGGATAAGCGAATATGAAATAAGGCGTGAGCTTAAAGAAAACGGGCTTTATGAGGGCGTGCGCTATGATTATGAGGAAATCAACAGAACCGAACGTCAGACCAAACTATGTGACAACAGAATAAGCTGGCTGAGCATAAACGTTTTCGGGACCAATGCTGTTGTTGAACTCAGCGCAAAGAAAACCGCAAAGAAAGATGACGGCACTGCTGACAACAAAAAAAAAGTCAGCAACCTTAAAGCTACTGCTGACGGTACGGTAACAAGGCTTGAAGTCCAGAGCGGAAGCCCGGCTGTCAGAATCGGTGACGGTGTAAAAAAGGGTCAGCTGCTTGTAAGCGGTGTTCTTGAATATACAGACGGCAGCAATGCCTTTACTGACAGTCTGGGAAAGGTCTTTGCCAGAACTGCTAAAAAAATCACTCTTGAAATGCCCGTAAAATCAAAAAATATCCTGCCCGATAAGGACAGGATATACTGTAAGACTGATTTTGAACTTTTCGGAGTAAGGATTCCGGCATCTGTCAGAGGTGATGACTTTTCAGATAATTTCACAAGAAGCTTCAGGGAAAGACTTACTCTGCTCGGCAATGACCTACCGGTCACTGTAAATAAAGAAATACACTGTCCGTTCTGCACCGGCGAACAAACCGTAAGTCCAGAAAAAGCACGCAGTATCCTTAACAAAAGATTTGAGCTTTATGAAGCATTTCTCACCGACAACAAGGATACAAAGGTCCTTCAAAAAAGCTTTTCTTTCAATAAGGTTAATGACAGGTATATCCTCTGCGCCGACATCATCACTGAGGAAAACATCTGTGAAAAAAGCTATATCAATGTGATTTTCCCGTCATAGGTCAAAATCCGGAATATATGCCTTTCTTGCAGAATCAAGCTCCTGCGCAAAGCCGTCAAGGTCTGTATCTTCAAGAACTGTAAGCACCTTGTTATACTCCCTTGCTGTTATCAGACGGTTTATTTCCGGAAATTCATCTGCCCTTCCCTCGGGGATATACTGTCCCATCAGGCTTACGAGTATTTTATCCCCGTATTTTTCATCAAGATATCTTATGACCTCAACCGAGTTTTTTGTATTTGACGGCAGTATAAGATGGCGGACTATTGTTCCGCTTCGCATTATTCCGTCATCGTCAAAAACAGGCTTTCCTGTCTGTCTGACCATTTCCTCAATTGCCGGACCGGCATATTCAAAGTAATCTGCTGCTCCTGAATATTTCTTCGATTTTTCTGATGAAATATATTTCAGATCCGGAAGGTAGATATCCACTATTCCCTCAAGCTTTTTCAGACTTTCCGCTTTTTCATAGCCGCCTGTGTTATATACTAACGGAACTGAGGGGCGGTATTTTGTAAAGCATTCTACTATACAGTCGATATATGGAGTAGGACTTACAAGATTGATATTATGCACCCCAAGCTGTTCAAGTCTTTTTACATGATCAACAAGCTCATCGACAGTTATGACCTTTCCCTTATGCTCTGCGCTTATACAGTAATTCTGGCAGAACACGCAGGATAATACACAGCCTGTGAAAAAAATCGTTCCGGAGCCTTTTGTTCCGCTTATGCAGGGTTCTTCCCACATATGGGGTGCTGCCCTGCTTATCTTCGGCAGAGTTCCCATTCTGCAATAGCCTTTTCCGTAACCGGGATAACGCTGTGCATTACAGTTTCTCGGACACAGAGTACATTTTATTCCTTCTTCTGTCATTTTGTCACCTCGTTTCAGAAAAAGGACGCTGCACAGGCTTTGTACAGCGTCCTTTCCTATATAGTAATGCAAATTTGAGAAAGCATTTTTATTTACTGCCGATTGCAGTAAGCTCTCTTATCTTTGAAATAAGCTTGTTTACCTTTTCTCTTTCATCATCAGCGTTTATGCCGACTGCATCTGCGTATGAAACATATCTTGCAAATACGCTTTCATCAGCCTCTGATTTTCTCTGCAATTCCTCTGCAAGTCCGGCTGCTGCCTTCTTGCAGCATGAATCAAAGCTGCAGGTATTTGCATAAGCGATTCCTGCCATTGCGGAAGCCTCTGCAAGCTTTTCACATCCCAAAGGATCAGAGCTTCCGTTTTCATAGAAGCCCGGCAGATAACCGATTATATTTTCAAGTGCTTTCAGAGCAAAACCGTCTGTATACTCTGTTGCTGATTCACTGTCTAAGGCTGTCATTATATGCACGAGTGCCTTCATCGCAGCCGAGCTGATCTGCTCACTGCTCTGACCGATCATATTATCCGAATCTACAACAACAAATTCCGGCATAAGCTCATAGTCTGCCAGTGTCAGACGGTTTTCTCCGTCAACTGCACAGGCATATGGTGTGACCTCTTCTCCTGTTCCAGATTCTGTCGGAACAGTCACAAGAGCAGCCCTGATATTCGTCCTCGGGAAAAGCTCAGCTCTGCTGCGGATATCGCTGAAGCGTGACGCAAGCTCCCTGATATCAGCTTCGGGATGCTCATATAATACCCTGATAAGCTTTGCTGCATTCATTGCTCCGCTGCCGCCGACAGCAATTATAACGTCAGGCTCAAAAAGCTGTGCTGCTCTTGCGCCCTCCTTCACCTTTTCAAGCGATGCCCTGCAGCAGATATCAAAGAATACAGTATGCTGAATCATCATTTTGTCAAGAAGCTTTTCTGTATACGCTGTCTTTCCTGACTTATATGCTGAAGCTGATGTTACGATAAAAGCCCTTTTCTTTCCATATACTGTTTTAAGCTCATCAAGAGCAACGGGCATACTGCCCTTTTTGAAATATACCTTTTCAGGCACTCTTAACCAAAGCATTTTTTCAACCCTCCGGATATTATTTGCTTTTATGCAGCGCACACATTGGCTTTTGTGTACGCTGCTGCCGTAAAGGACTGATTATTTGCCGTAGTATGCCTTGAGGAACATTGCCTTGATCTCCTCAAAGAGCGGATATCTCGGGTTTGCACCTGTGCACTGATCGTCAAATGCGTTTTCAACCATTTCGTCAAGTGTTGCAAGGAAGTCCTCTTCCTTTACGCCGTAATCTGCAATAGTCTTCTTGACACCGCATTTTTCCTTGAGTTCCTCGATCTTTGCAATGAACATCTCAAGTGTTTCGTTGTCGTCCTTGCCGCAGATTCCGAGGAAGTGTGCACATTCGCAGTATCTCTCAAGTGTATGCGGATAAGGATACTGTGAGAATGTTCCCATCTTTGTCGGTACAGGCTCTGCATTGAATCTCATTACCTCTGTGATGAGAAGTGCATTTGCGATACCGTGAGGAATATGATGGAATGCTCCGAGCTTATGTGCCATTGAGTGACATACACCGAGGAATGCATTTGCAAATGCCATACCTGCCATTGTTGAAGCTGTTGCCATCTTTTCTCTTGCGATCGGATCATTTGCGCCGTTTTCATATGCTGACGGAAGATATTCAAAGATACTCTTCATTGCCTGAAGTGCAAGACCGTCTGTATACTCTGTTGCCATGATTGAAGCATATGCCTCAAGAGCATGTGTGAGTGCGTCGATACCTGATGCACTTGTAAGACCCTTTGGCTGGTTCATCATATTGTCTGCATCGATGATTGCCATATTCGGGAGAAGCTCATAATCTGCAAGAGGATATTTGATAGATGTCTTTTCATCTGTTATAACTGCGAACGGAGTTACCTCTGAGCCTGTTCCTGAAGATGTGGGGATTGCTACGAAGTAAGCCTTCTCGCCCATTGTCGGGAATGTATAGATTCTCTTTCTGATATCCATGAAACGCATTGCCATATCCATGAAATCAGCTTCCGGATGCTCATAAAGCACCCACATGATCTTACCTGCGTCCATTGCTGAACCGCCGCCGAGTGCGATTATAACATCAGGCTCGAACAGTCTCATTGCATCTGCACCTTCAAGAGCAGAAGCAAGTGTCGGGTCAGGCTGAACATTATAGAAGCATGTATGCTGGATTCCCATTGAATCAAGCTTTTCCTCTATCGGCTTTACATAGCCGTTCTTATAAAGGAAGGAGTCTGTTACGATAAATGCCTTTTTCTTGCCCATAACTGTTCCCAGTTCGTCAAGTGCAACAGGCATACAGCCCTTTTTGAAATATACCTTTTCAGGTGCTCTGAACCAGAGCATATTTTCTCTGCGCTCTGCAACCTGCTTGATATTGATAAGGTGCTTTACACCGACGTTTTCTGATACTGAGTTGCCGCCCCATGAGCCGCAGCCGAGTGTAAGTGACGGATTGAGGGCAAAGTTATAAAGGTCGCCGATACCGCCCTGTGATGAAGGTGTATTGATAAGAATTCGGCAGGTCTTCATTGCCTCATAGTGCTTCTGGATCTTTTCTGTCTGTGCAGGGTGGATATAGAGTGATGATGTATGACCATAGCCGCCGTCTGCAACAAGCTGAGCTGCCTTTGCGAGAGCCTCATCAAAAGTTTCTGCCTTATACATTGCAAGTACAGGAGAAAGCTTTTCATGAGCGAATTCCTCGCTGATATCTACTGATTCAACCTCACCGATAAGGATCTTTGTTGACTCAGGAACATCTACGCCGGCAAGAGCAGCGATCGTATGAGCCTTCTGACCAACGATTTTTGCGTTAAGAGCGCCGTTGATGATTATTGTTTTTCTTACCTTTTCGAGTTCTTCCTCATTCAGGAAATAGCAGCCTCTGTAAGCGAATTCCTTTTTAACCTCGTCATAGATATCTGACATAACAGTTACGCTCTGCTCTGATGCACAGATCATACCGTTATCAAATGTCTTTGAATGAATTATTGAGTTTACAGCGACCTTGATATCAGCGGTGCTGTCGATTATTACAGGTGTATTACCTGCGCCGACGCCGAGAGCCGGCTTGCCTGATGAATAAGCAGCCTTTACCATTCCGGGACCGCCTGTTGCAAGGATAGTATCGGAATTTCTCATAAGCTCATTTGTAAGCTCAAGAGAAGGAACATCGATCCAGCCGATAATTCCCTCAGGTGCACCAGCCTTTACAGCTGCGTCAAGCACGATCTTAGCAGCTGCGATAGTTGACTTCTTTGCACGGGGGTGGGGGCTGATGATTATACCGTTTCTTGTTTTAAGACAGATAAGAGTCTTGAAGATTGCAGTTGAAGTAGGGTTAGTTGTCGGAATTACCGCACCGATAAGACCGATTGGTTCAGCCACCTTTCTCAGACCGAAAGCGCTGTCATATTCGATTGTACCGCAGGTTTTTGTATCCTTATACTTATTATAGATATACTCTGATGCATAATGATTTTTGATAACCTTATCCTCTGCAACGCCCATACCTGTTTCTTCAACAGCCATTTTTGCGAGCGGGATACGAGCCTGGTTTGCAGCAATAGCAGCTGCCTTGAAGATTTTATCAACCTGTTCCTGAGTATAGGTTGAGAATATCTTCTGTGCCTCTTTTACTCGAGCCATCATTACATTGAAGCTATCAAGATCATGAACAAGACCTTCATTAGTCTGAACTTCGACTTCTTTTTCAATATTAGCCATAGTCCTAATCCTCCGTTTTAAAAATTTCTCAAATTGCATTTTTTGTTAATACATTGAACCGGGATAATACCTCAGAACAGTGATTACATTACTTATATTATAAATAATTGTTAAAAAGTTGTCAATATCATTTTTTTACTTTTCAGTTTAAGAAAATCACAAATTAAGCACAAAAACGCAGGAATAAGAAACCGATGGAAAAAAGGGTAGTATTTTTTGTTGTTTTAGATTATCAAAGAGAATCGGTTTTGTTAATATTGACTTAACTATTTTTTATGATTTGTAAGAATTGTCGATTCGGGCAATTGCGAATTACATTTTTTGTTACTTTATACAATTTTTAGGTCAATTATATTTGATATGAGCTTGAAGAAGTGAGAAACTCAGGTACTGTCATTAACTTAGCAGTTTATTAAAGATTCGCCGGGCTATTCAAAGACTGCGGGGGCATTTGGGTACGGCGAAATTCCCTGAATGCAATACCTTTATTTATCGTCGGTCAACTTTGTGTGATTGCCGGCGTGCCGCCGGTGCCGCGATTCACGGCTTAGTCAGCCTGAAAAAGTTTTTTCTCCGGCACCGCCATGCTTTTTTATGCCTGAACTACTGAAATTTATTATACTTTAAAACTCACAGAACTATTTTACACTGAGCGTGGACGGCTTCGTTACGCTTGATAACTGTGGAATTTTGCTTGTCTGAGATGTTTGAACTCAGAAATCAGGCGTAATATGGGCGAGTAGTCTTGTGTGAGCGTGTTCAGGTTTATTAAGCTTATTTACTTTTATATCTGCAATCAGCTTTGTGTGTGGGTATCGGGTTTATACCGCTTCTGCTTTATTCTTTCTGCTTTTACAGCATATGGCGTTCCCTTACGGAAACGCGCCAAAAGATAGGAACCACAAGAGGAAGGGCTTTGGCCCCTCCTCTTAAGGTTCCTCTCTTTTGAAATCACACCTCCTTAACTCTACCCCGCGCCCGCTGCGCTGCACACCGCCTGCGGTGTGCGTGCTCGCTTACTGCACTCGCTTTCCCACGCTGTGCTGCCTTCGGCGTGCTCGCTTATTGCTTTAGCAACGATTAGTTTCGTATGAGCGAGGGCGGAGTTGTCACGCTGAAATCCTGGTAAGTTGGCTTGCCTGAAAAGATTTACTGCTATGGTAACTGAATCTGATATGATTGATTACGGTAATTCTTTTAATAAAAATTTCATAAAAGTACTGGAAAGAAAATGTTAGTACCTCGGGAGTGCAACAGTAATTCTCTGTCAGAGCGCAGTGTATACAGAGCGATATAGCGCGTCAATGGTGCAGCGTCACGCTGCCGATAGAGCGTGGCGACTCCGG
>ONRO01000399.1 GCA_900320235.1 uncultured Eubacteriales bacterium | reverse complement strand
GAAGCCTCAGCAGCTTTTTTGGAAGCTTCGGCAGCCTTGCGGCTTGCTTCAGCGGCCTTTGAAGCCTCCTGAGCTTTCTTTTTAGCCTCAGCAGCTTCCTTGGAAGCCTGTTTTGCCTTTTCAGAAGATTCTTCTTTAGTGAGCTGATCGTCAGTCTTGACCTTTTTCAGCTTTTCGATACCTTCTTTTTTAAGCTTTTCAACTTCCTGAACAGTTTTTGCCTTATCTATTTTATCGTTATACTGATCAAAGAGTTCATTTATCTTCATTGATTCAGTTGTACGGTAGCTGTTTCCTGCAACAGAATTGTGAACCATGGTTTTTGCGGAAGCTTTTTTATCAGCAAGCTCACGTTCGCTCACAGCTTTTTTGCTTTCTTCTGCTTCAGATTTCTGTGCATCCACCGTCTTGATCTTTCTGATGTCCTCAATAGCCTTATCATAGATGTCATTTATCTCAGTTCTGCTTGTTGCGTCTTCGATAAGTCTTTTATAGTTTTCGACAAGCTTTTCGATCTGTTTGGTTTCAGCCTGACCGTATTTATTTCTTCCGATGAAATTATTTATTTCATTGATTGCATTCTGCTTGCCTTCCTTGAGATCCTCAAAGAGCTTTTCATCGTCTTTTTCAGACCAGTTTTTCTTCTTACCGTCATACCATGTTATCTTTTTATTGTTGTAAGCGTCCTGGAAGGTTGTTACATCTGGCTTTGAACCGCCGTAAGTACGGTACCAGACGTCAGGATAAAGTGTATCGGGATTCTGACTTGCTTTTGAAACATCGACCTTAGTGCTTTCGCCGTCACGGACCTTTCTTGCAACTACAACGAATCTGAATTCAGAGAAATCGTATGTACAGGTCGAGAGGGTAACAAGGGTATCGTGTTCATTAGCGGTAACAGGTGTATCAATTATTGATCTTTCTCTTACCTGATAGATGAAGTTGAGGTAATCGTAATCGTTATCGAAGTCACCTCTGAGATAATTGAAGAATTCACCCTGACTTTCAAGAGTATTTGTTTTGAGGATGGAGATGATTTTCCATTCGCTCTTTTCATAAATAGTATTGAAGGTGAATGTGGGGTGCTTGAGGTAGAAATCATAATCCTCATAGTATTTGAGAGTACCGAACATTCTTCCGTCTCTCATATTATGACCGTGAAGGATCATATTTCTTGAATCGAGAGAGCTTCTGTAATCCATGAAGACAGTGCCGTAAACATCATAATTTTTATAGAAGTCTCTGTAAAGGTAATATTCGTGGTCCTTATCCTCAGGAGCCTGACAAACAACATAGTCGATCTTTGTATCAGGGACCTTTATCCAGCCGACAGTATCTTCATTTTCTCTGAGGAGCTTGCTGAAATCAACAAGAGCGCCTTCAGAGCCGTCGGTTGGCTTTTTAACGATTTTCTTGCCTGAATCGTCATATTCATCCTGATCAACGACAAGCATATCCCTTATCTGATTATTCTGACTGTCATTGACTGCCGGTCTGATGACAAGAAGATTGATGAGCATGCACGAAGAAACGATAAATGTACAGATTGCAAGCAAAAGTACGATCTTTCTGATTACATCGAACGGAGAATCACCTGAGCAGGGGAAGAATCTTTGCCAGAGTTTCGGTTTTGCTGTCGGTTTAAGAAGTCTTTTTGCAACACTGTAAAGAATAGTATTGAAGTTTTCCTCAGCTAATTCTTCCTCAGGAAGGAATACTACCAGAATGTTTTTATATTCGACTGAGTAAGCGGTGATATGCTTCTGCTCAGCTTCGGGCACCTCAGAAGAAGAGGAGATATCCACAATATCTTCATCAGCATTGTTTGCTTCGTTTTCATCAAGCTTGAGAGTCGGCATAAGAGGAGTGATCTTGTCATTCTTTCTTTTGCTTTCTAAAATTGCGTTAAGGTCGATTACCGGCGCTTCAATTTTTTTGATCTTGCCTTCAATGCCAAGATCATTCAGAAAAGCTCCGACCTTATTTTCATCAGGCTCGCTGAATGCATCTGCAACAGCTATAAGATGAATTTTATCGCTTCCGCCCGAGCTTTCCTCAAGTGCATCTGTAAGACTTTCCTTTGTCAGACTGATCTCGGTTTTATAAATGATATTGATATCGATCTCGCCGAGAAGTTTGACAGTATCTTCAAAATCAAGTTCCGAGGTTCTTGAAAATGATTTTCCGTTTCTCGGAAAGTACAATTCGGAATTCATTATATATATCACTCCTTATTACTGTATCTCTGTGATTTTCACTTTTTCAACAGCTTCGTTTATCAGAGGAAGATAGTCGATTCTGTTTTCCTCTGCAATAACGTTTTTAAGTACGGGACGAGTTCTCGGGTGCTTCGGCGTGAATACCGTACAGCAGTCCTCATATGGCTGGATAGAAACCTCGAAGGTATCAATTTTTCTTGATATTTCTATTATTTCTTCCTTATCCATTCCGATAAGCGGTCTGAAAACCGGCATACCGCAGGCGTTGTCTGTGCAGGCAATAGCACCGATAGTCTGGCTTGCGACCTGACCGAGGCTTTCGCCGGTAATAAGAGCCCTGCAGTCATTTTTTTCTGCAAGCTTTTCGGCGATCATCATCATAAATCTTCTCATTATAATAGTGAAATATTCCTCATGGCATTTATCCCTGATCTCTTCCTGAAGCTTTGTGAACGGGACAGTGTACATAGTCATTCTTCCGCTGTAAGCTGAAACTCTGCTGAGAAGCTCACGAACCTTTTCTTCTGCACGCTCGCTTGTATAGGGAGGGCTTGCAAAATGAACAGCGGTAAGCTCAATTCCTCTTTTAGCCATCATATAGGCAGCGACAGGACTGTCGATTCCGCCTGAAATAAGAATAACAGCTTTGCCTCCGGTTCCGACCGGGATACCGCCGGCACCCTTTTCAACTCCGGCATGTATATAAGCGGCATCATCTCTTATCTCAACGGTAACGATCATTTCCGGCTCATGTACATCCACCCGGGTATCGGGATAGCAATCGGCAAGAAAACCGCCGACCTCTCTTGCGATCTCAGGAGAAGTGAATGGGAATTGTTTATCAGAACGCTTTGCCTCGACCTTGAAGCTGCCTGCTGCAGCAAATTTATCTTCGAGATAATCGCGGGCAGTATTCTTAATGCTTTCGATATCCTTTTCCGCAGCACATGCACGGGAAAAAGCAGCAATACCGAAAACCTTTGAAATACATTCGGCTGCCTCATCCATATCGGCATTGTCATCAAGAGGAGTTACTGTTATGATTGACTGGGAATTTCTGACTTTAAAAGCTCCGATATGATGAAGTCTGTATTTAATGCTTTTTATGAGTCTGTCCTCAAAATTTTTCCTGTTCAGACCCTTCAGCACGATTTCACCGAGCTTGATAAGAATAACTTCCTTCAATTAAAAGTCACCTTTCTGAATAATATATATATCCTGAACTGCATACTTTAAAAGCAGCTTTGAATGATTTTTTTATAAAGAATTAGTTCAGAAAATAATCCATTGCTAATTCTATCACACTTATCAACGTCTTGCAAGGGTTGAAACTGCGATTTTAAGATTGTTTACAATAATATCTGCATCTTCACTGGAGTTTTCGTCAGAAAAGCTTATTCTCAGTGCTGACTCAGCTCTCAGGCTGTCATATTCCATGGCTTCCAGAACATGGCTTTTGTGTCCTTTGGCACATGCAGAGCCGCTTGAGACGAAAATATTCCTTTCTGCAAGAAAATGAAGAAGCGTTTCCGAGCGAAGCCCGGGAAGTGAAAAGTTAATGATATAGGGCAGACACTTTTCGTCAGAATTGAAAACTATGCCGTCGATTTCAGAAAGCTTTTGTCTGAAATACAGATTCAGATCTCTGATGGTGCTGCCTTCATTTTTATCAAAACATCTGACAGCCTCGCCCATAGCACATATCAGCGGTGCAGCTTCAGTTCCGGGACGCAGCTTTTGCTCCTGCATTCCGCCGAAATGGAGCGGAAGTATTCTTGCACCCTTTCGTACATAAAGAGCGCCAATTCCCTTTGGAGCGTGTATCTTATGTCCGCTGACGGATAACAGGTCTATTCCGAGCTTTTTTGGAATAAGCGGCATTTTCATATAAGCCTGTACGGCATCGACATGGAAAAGCGCAGGTGAGCCGGAAGCAGCAATAGCACGGTAGACTGACTGTATCGGCTGGATAGAGCCAAGCTCGTTATTTACAGCCATAATACTGACAAGAATTGTATCCTTGTTTATTGCAGCTCTTATATCCTCAGGACGAACGCAGCCGCTGCTGTCAGGTCTGAGGAAGATCACTTCAAAACCTTCCTTTTCAAGCTGCTGCATAGCTTCAAAGACGGAGGAATGTTCTATTGCAGTTGTAACAATACGGTTTCCGCGTCTTCTGAGTGCATGAGCTGCTCCGAAAACAGCTGTATTATTGGCTTCTGTTCCTCCGGATGTGAAATAGATCTCGCCGGGCTTTGCGCCGAGAGAGTCGGCAATAATCCTGCGGGCATGATCAGTTTCATGCTGAGCTTCAAGTCCCTTGGAATGAAGGGAGGAAGGATTTCCGTAAATATCAGTCATAAGCTCAAGAGCCTTTTTTGCGGCGCTGGGGCAGACTCTGGTTGTAGCACTGTTGTCAAGATAGATTTCTTTCAATTCTGACCCTCCAGAAAATCCGGCTGTAAGTAAAACGCTGATTATTGATAAACCTGCGTCTGATTGCGGGGCAAAACCCGGGATTATAGTATAAAAAAATGCCGGACGGATAATAATAAAATGTAAGTCCTTATCAAACGGAGTGACGGTCAGAGTCTGACCGTAAACCGGAAAATAATGATCTTTTTTCATTGTCCGGGGTATCGGGCAGTGAAAAGAAACCATTCTTTACACGGAAGAGGTGAATAAAATGGAGCTGACTGAAAAAGAATACGGCAAAATGGTCGAAAAAGCAACGCCGGGAAGTCATCTTGCAGCAGACTGTGCCGGTGCCTTTATCACAGGCGGACTGATCTGCAGCATCGGACAGTTTATCAGCGACATATATACATTATCTGGTTTTTCACAAAAGGATGTATCATGTCTTACAAGCTCAACCATGATATTTATAGGAGTTGCCCTGACATATCTCGGACTTTACGATAATATAGCAAAGTTTGCCGGTGCCGGGACACTTGTGCCGATAACCGGTTTTGCAAATGCTGTTGCATCTCCTGCGATGGAATTCAAAAGCGAGGGGCTTGTGCCTGGAACAGGGGCAAAAATGTTTATTATTGCCGGTCCTGTCATCGCATACGGTACTGTTGCATCTGTACTTTATGGTGTTATTCTTTATCTTATGTCTTAGCTGCAAGGTGGTGTTCCCTGTGCTGATGGTACAGGGGATACCGCCTTAATGTATTTATATGATCACTGCATGATGGTGCAGTGAGTGTGAAGCAGACAGGTGAATAATAGAAAAGAATGAAATATTCCGGAGCATATCATCAGCATCTGCTTTACAGCCGTGATGATAAGAAATAAATCTGTTCTGTTATCAGTCTGTACACCCGTGATTATAAAAGATTTTTGTAAAAAATAAATAGATAAAGTTTGAAAAAATCTTGTAAATCATGTACATTTATGGTATTATAAGGGTGGTAAAAT
>ONRO01000355.1 GCA_900320235.1 uncultured Eubacteriales bacterium | reverse complement strand
GGCGGTGCAGCTCCGGCAGCTATCGGCGCAACAAGCGAGGATCCTAAGGCATTCGGTAAGGCTCTTATCTTCGTTGCACTCGGCGAAGGTGTTGCTCTTTACGGACTTCTTGTATCAATTCTTATCATCTCAAAAATCGGCTGATAAGTATAAAAAGCAGAATAAAAACGGGCAGGGCACATTGAATGTACACTGCCTGCTGCCGCAGCCGGCAATGGAAATATTGCTCTGCACAGGAGGAAGCTTATGAAATTCTATTTAATAAGCGACAATGTGGATACGCTGATGGGAATGCATCTTGCAGGAATAAACGGCGTTGTTGTCCACGAGGAAAACGAAGTAAAGGATGCCCTGGCAAAAGCCATGGAAATGGAGGATGTTGCGGTCATACTGATGACGGAAAAGCTCGTGCAGCTTTGTCCGGAGCTTGTATATGAACTCAAGCTCAACCGTAAACAGCCTCTTATAGTTGAGATCCCCGACAGACACGGAAGCGGACGCGCAAAGGATTCCATTACCCGTTATGTCAGGGAAGCAATAGGAGTAAAAATTTAGGCAGACGTCTTCGGAGGTGTGAATATGCCTGATACTGTAAGCAAAACAGATAATTTTCTAAAGGCAATAGAAAAATATGCTGAGGAACAGCGAAGCAAAATACAGTCCGAAGCTGAGGATTTCAAGGAAAGAGAACTCAATAAGGCTGAGGAAGAAGGTCTGAGAGAGGCTTATGTACTCATTCAGAAAAAAATGACAGATATCAAGACTGAGATCTCATCAGAGCTTTCAAGAGCTGAAAGCGCAAGCAGAAAGAAAACCTTCGTCCGCAGACAGGAAATTGAAAACGAGGTCTTTGAAAAAGCAGCAAAGAAGCTTTCGGAATATACGGAAACATCAAAATATGTGAATGCTCTCGAGAAAAGCGCAAAATCTGTTTCCGCAGTGCTTGACTGTGATGATGTTGTACTGAAGGTAAGAGAAGAAGATCTGAAGTATAAGAACAAGATCGTCCTCGCATTCGGAAGAAAATGCGAAATCGAGTCTACAAAGGAAATAAAGATCGGCGGTATCATCGGTGTGAGCAAAAAGCTCGGAATGCTTGCTGACGAAACACTTGACAGCAAGCTCGAGATGCAGCATGAATGGTTTTTTGAGAATTCAGGTCTGAGGGTGACCGGTTAAGAAAGATGGGATGAGTTTAAATGGCAGCTAATAAAGATGTTATATATGGTATAAACGGTCCTGTTGTTACCGTAAAGGACACGAGAACATTTTCAATGATGGAAATGGTCTATGTTGGTGAGTCCCGTCTTGTCGGTGAGATAATCGGTATTAACGACGGTTTCACCACAGTTCAGGTCTATGAGGAAACAACAGGTCTGAAACCCGGAGATCCGATCTACGGAACGGGAGGACCTATGAATGTACTTCTCGGTCCGGGTATTATTGATAATATATTTGACGGAATTGAGCGTCCTCTTAAAGCAATCGAGGAGAAAAGCGGCTCCTTTATCTCAAGAGGTGCGTCTGTTTCATCCCTTGACCTTGAAAAGCTCTGGGATGTCAGTATAAAAGTCAAAAAAGGCGATAAGCTCGAGGGCGGCATGATATACGCTACCTGCCCTGAAACACAGATAATCGAGCACCGCTTCATGGTTCCGCCGACAATCAGCGGTACCGTTACAAAGGTGGAAAAGGACGGCAAATACCGTCTTGAGGATACTATCGTTACGATAGAGGACAAAAACGGAACTGAGCATGAGCTGAAACTCTGTCAGCGCTGGCCTATCAGACAGGCAAGACCAAATGCTGAAAGACTTCCGGCTGATATCCCGCTTATCACAGGTCAGCGTGTTATGGATACAATGTTTCCGATCGCAAAGGGCGGCACAGCGGCTATCCCCGGCGGCTTCGGAACAGGAAAAACAATGAACCAGCACCAGCTTGCAAAATGGTGTGATGCTGATATCATCGTCTATGTAGGCTGCGGTGAGCGCGGAAATGAGATGAGCCAGGTTCTTGATGAATTCTCAGAGCTTGTCGATCCGAAATCCGGCAGACCTATGACGGACAGAACAGTGCTTATCGCAAATACTTCGAATATGCCTGTTGCTGCCCGTGAGGCTTCAATATATACTGGTCTGACACTTGCAGAGTATTACCGTGATATGGGATATCATGTTGCGATCATGGCAGACTCAACTTCACGTTGGGCTGAGGCTCTTCGTGAGATATCAGGCCGTCTTGAGGAAATGCCTGCTGAGGAAGGCTTCCCGGCATACCTGCCGTCAAGACTTTCAGAGTTCTATGAAAGAGCCGGCAGAATCAGGACTCTTTCAGGCAGCGAGGGTTCAGTCACAATTATCGGAGCGGTTTCACCTCAGGGCAGCGATTTCTCCGAACCGGTAACACAGAATACAAAGCGTTTCACAAGATGCTTCTGGGCACTTGATAAATCGCTTGCATATGCAAGACATTATCCTGCTATCAACTGGATGGACAGTTACAGCGAATATTTCACAGATCTTGACCCATGGTTCAGAAAGAACCTCGGCGACGATTTCATTAAATACAGAAATAAGATAACAGCCCTTCTCCATGAGGAAAGTGCACTTATGGAGATCGTAAAGCTTATCGGCTCTGATGTACTTCCGGATGAGCAGAAGCTTGTTATCGAAACTGCAAAGGCGATCCGTGTAGGCTTCCTTCAGCAGAATGCCTTCCATGCGGATGATACATTCGTTCCGCTTGAAAAGCAGAAGCTTATGATGAAGGCTATACTTCACCTTTACAATAAGGCAAAGCATATCATAGCTGCGGCGATTCCGATCTCAAGGATCACTGAGCTCGGTCTTTTTGAAAAGCTTGCCAAGATGAAATATGATATACCGAACAGCAAGCCTGAAATGTTTGACGAGCTTATCGCAGACATGGATAAGTCGCTTGCGACGCTTACCGAATAAGGGCAGTCCCCCTTTCGGAAAAAATCTCAGAAAAAGAAAGAAGTGAAATGAATGATTCTCGATTATGTTGGTGTTAAGGAGATAAATGGTTCTCTGATCGTGCTTGATGATGTTGAAGATGCATTTTTCGAAGAAATGGTCGATATCAGACTCGACAACGGTACGGTCCGCCACGGAAGAATAGTTCAGATAGAAGGCAAGCGTGTTGTTGTTCAGGTGTTCGAGGGTACAAAATCCATTTCGCTTGACAATACACGAACAAGACTAAAGGCACGCCCGATGGAGCTTTCACTTTCTCCGGAAATTCTCGGAAGAGTGTTCAGCGGTGCAGGCGACCCGATAGACGGCTTCGGCGAGGTCTATCCGGAAAAAAGAGCAAATATCAACGGTACACCGATGAATCCGGTGTCAAGAATATACCCGAGAAACTATATCAATACCGGTATCTCGACAATTGATACACTGACAACACTTATCCGTGGTCAGAAGCTGCCGATATTCTCAGGCTCAGGTATGAAGCATAATGAGCTTGCAGTTCAGATCGTAAGACAGGCTAAGATTTCCGATACAGAGGATAATAATTTCTGTGTTGTATTCGCTGCAATGGGTGTAAAGAATGACGTTGCGGATTATTTCCGCAGAAGCTTTGATGAAAGCGGCGTTCTTTCAAGGGTTGTAATGTTCCTCAATCTTGCAAACGACCCGATCATCGAGCGTACACTTACACCGAGATGTGCTCTTACAGCGGCAGAATATCTTGCATTCGAGCTTAATATGCATGTTCTCGTTATTATGACCGATATGACCTCATATGCAGAGGCACTCCGTGAATTCTCATCCTCAAAGGGTGAGATCCCCGGAAGAAAGGGCTTCCCAGGTTATCTTTATTCCGACCTTGCATCTCTTTATGAAAGAGCAGGCATGGTAAAGGGCAGCACCGGCTCTGTGACACAGATACCGATTCTTACAATGCCCAATGATGATATTACCCATCCGGTTCCTGACCTTACCGGTTATATCACAGAGGGACAGATCGTTCTTGACCGTCAGCTTGAGGGTCAGGGACTGTATCCTCCGGTTTCAGTCCTTCCGTCACTTTCCCGTCTTATGAAGGACGGTATCGGCGAGGGCTATACAAGAAGCGACCATCAGGCTCTTGCAAACCAGCTTTTCGCTGCCTATGCGAGAGTTCAGGACGCAAGATCTCTTGCGAGCGTAATCGGTGAGGAAGAGCTTTCTCCCACAGATAAGAAATATATGCAGTTTGGTAAGCTTTTTGAGCAGTTTTTTGTAAATCAGGGCTTTACTGAAAACAGAATGGTTGAGCAGAGTATTGATCTTGGCTGGAAGCTGCTTTCAACACTGCCGAGAACAGAGCTTGACCGTGTTGATGATGCCCTGCTTGATGAGCATTATATTGATGATCCTGACAGCATAAGATTTGATGATTTCGGTAAGGCGGAAAGCAGCGAGGACAATGATGACTGATTCTGCGGAGGTGTGAAATAGATGGCAGTACAGGCAGTGCCGACAAAAGGCAACCTGATGGCATATAAAAAATCTCTGACTCTTGCAAAAACAGGCTATGAGCTTCTTGATAAAAAGCGTAACATTCTCGTCAGGGAAATGATGACGCTTATTGACCGTGCAGCTGAAATACAGGACAAGATAGATGCGACATACAGCAAGGCTTATCTTGCGCTGCAAAGAGCAAATATCAGCATGGGTTATATTGACGATATTGCCAAATCCGTACCGGAAGAGGATTCGCTCAAGCTGACATACAGAAGTGTCATGGGTGTTGAAATACCGATCGTTACGATTGATACAGAAGAAAGTCCTGAGCTTGTCTACGGATTGCAGATGACCAATCCGACAATAGATGAAGCGTATGCCTGTTTCCGTGAGGTTAAAAGGCTTACAGCGGATCTTGCAGAGGTCGAGAACAGCGTTTACCGTCTTGCGGATTCGATCAAGAAAACGCAGAAAAGAGCAAACGCACTGAAAAACATAATGATCCCCCGTTTTGAGGAGGGTGTGAAATTCATTACAGAAGCGCTCGATGAGAAGGACAGAGAGGAATTCTCACGTCTGAAGGTCATCAAGGCGCAGAAAGCGAAGAAAAACAGTAATCAGTGATCCTGAAAGAAAAAGGATATGCTGATTAAAAACCCGGACCGTCTGTCTCTGAAAGACCGGCGGTCCGGTTAATAAATCATTTTAGTTTTCAGTGCTGAAAAAAATTTTGAAAAAATAATGAACATTTTGCAGTTTTGAAACGTCATATATATAAATGGATGTTTTTGCGGTAAATATCCGCATATTTTCTTAATAATGAGTATAAGTAAATCTTTCCCACTGACGTACACGATACCCCATGTCGTGTACGTCCTTTTTGTATAATTCTGTGAGATTTGAATGATCTATTGTGG
>ONRO01000348.1 GCA_900320235.1 uncultured Eubacteriales bacterium | reverse complement strand
TTATTAATAAAGGCTTGATCTTATGCTGATAACGGTTAATTGTAAAATAGTTAATTATTGATAGTTAAGAACACAGGTCGGATGAAAGCCTGTAAAGCAACTCAGAAAGTATTGCTCAGAGGGTCATAGCGTGAGCACAGCACGAAATTGACAGCAGAGGTACTCCGCGACACGCCGGATGGTGGGTTGCGAAAACTGAATAGATATGCTATATTATAATAAAGACTGTTCTGCAACAGCAAATATTGTTTCGGAGGTATAACGAAATGGAAAATTATAAGAAGGAATTTATTGAATTCATGGTTGATTGTCAGGTTCTGAAATTTGGTGACTTTGTGACTAAAAGCGGAAGAAAAACACCTTTTTTTGTAAACACCGGTTTTTACCGTACAGGTGCACAGCTCAGACGTCTTGGTGGTTATTATGCAGAAGCAATTAAAGAAAAATTCGGTCTTGATTTTGATGTACTTTTCGGACCTGCATATAAGGGAATACCGCTCAGCGTAGCTGCCACAATTGCAATAAGTGAAAAATACGACACAGATATCCGTTATTGCTCTAATCGCAAGGAGGTCAAGGATCACGGTGATAAGGGCATTCTTCTTGGAAGTCCTATCAATGACGGAGATAAGGTTGTAATCATAGAGGATGTAACAACAGCAGGTACTTCAATAGAGGAAACTCTTCCGATTATAAAAGCTCAGGGTGATGTTACTCCTGTCGGACTTGTAGTTTCCGTGGATAGAATGGAAAGAGGTCAGGGTAAAAAGAGTGCCCTTAAGGAGATCGAAGAAAAATACGGTCTTAAAACAACTGCTATCGTAACAATGGCAGAAGTTATTGAACATCTTTATAACAGAGAATATAAAGGCAAGGTAATTATTGACGATCAGCTTAAAGCTGCTATCGATGCATATTATGAGCAGTATGGTGCAGAGGAATAATATTGTTTTGAATTAGTAAAGCTGATTAAAGCCTGTCTGTATAAAATTATAAGCCCGGAAACAGAAAAACATCTGTTTCCGGGCTATATCATTATTATTTCTTTTGGTTTCTTGCCAATAAATCCGGGATCTGTGCTGACAGAACCGAAGCAAATACAAGTGCACATCCGATAATCTCACGGGCGCTCAGAGATTCTCCGAGTATGAAACAGCCAAAAATTGCAGCAAAAACAGATTCAAGGCTCATAATGACAGAAGCAACAGCAGGCTCAGCGTTTTTTTGACCAAGAATCTGAAGAGTATAGCCGATTCCGCTTGAAACTAATCCGGCGTAAGCGATAGGTAACCATGCTTTTAATAAAGAATAAGGGTCAGGCTTCTCAAAGATAAGCATTCCGATGCCGCAAATTATTCCGCAGATAATAAACTGAAGACAGGAAAGAGAAAGTCCGTCAACATCAGTAAATCTGTCCACAACAAGAATATAGCAAGTAAAACCGACCGCACAGCCAAGCTCAAGGATATCACCGAGATAGATACCCTCAAATCCGCCTGACATACAAAGCAGATACATTCCTGAAATACAGCCGACCACAGCCAGTATGACAGGAAGCCTGAATTTTTTTCCAGAGATTCTTTCTGCAACCGGGATCATAATTACATAGGTAGCTGTAAGAAAGCCTGCTCTGCCTGACGCAGCAGCTTCTGTCGGGTATGCAGCTATACCTGCCTGCTGAAGATACATTCCGAGAAAAAGGGTTATACCGCAGAGAATTCCACCCAGTAGAAGTCTGTTTCTGCTGAAAACCGGTGTTTGTTTTTTTCTGATTCGCAGCGTTCCGTTTCTGATGACAAGTACAGCGAAAAGAAAGGCTGCCGCCAGCAGGCATCTTGAAAAATTAAAAGTAAGCGAGCCAATACTATCAGCAGCTGTTGACTGAGCTGTAAAGGCAAGACCCCATAAAATCGTTGTAAGTAGTAAAAGTAATGAACCTTGTACTTTTTTCATTTGATTATCCTTCATATACTGTAAAGAATCATTTCAGTTTTTCAAGTTCTGTCCAGTCAATAGGAACATCTCCATAATAATCACTTACACCGACAGTAATATCAGGATCTCTGTCTGACTGAAAAACTCTGTCATATTTTATTGAATGTTCCACTGTTGAACCGTCTTTTGTGCCGAATGTATTAACTCCCATAATTGATTCATGTTCGAGTCTTGAGCGATGGTCGAAATCAGCAGCTGCAGATTCACGCATTTGTGCACTGATCTGGTCTGTTGTATCTTTAAGAGATTGAATAGTTTCACGTTGTCTATCCCAGCTTCTCTGATTATCCTTAACCATTTGCTGAACAGCATTAAAAGCAATATTTTCTTCTTCCATTCTTTGAGCAAGAAATTTTTTCTGAATCTGCTCAATCTTTTCAGTAATATTTCTGTGTGGTTTTACGGAAGATACAAATTCAAAGAAATTGCTTATTTCTTTTTCAGTAGGTTCTTTTTCTGTAATAAAGCCAGCGAATGATTTTACTCTCCAGGCAAGAAACGCATTTTCCAGACCATCCGTACGATGCATTCCAAAGGAAGTCTGAGGATCTGTATCGATCGGAAGAAATGCATTATTGATCTGATCCTGATAAGGATTTGGGGGTGGAGCGAAGCCCATCATCTGAAGTCTTTGTTGTGAGGCTATGCTTCTTTGCAGAAGTTGCTTTTGCATCGGGCTGTATCTGCCGTATTCTATCCCATGAATAACAGCATTCAGAAGCAGATATTTTGTTTTACCGTTAGTCTGAGCACAATAAAGCTTTGCGCCTCCTCCGCCGTAAACACTCTGTATAACGATCTGATTCATATCACCGCGGTTCTGTGATTCAACAGTTTTTATGTCTTTTTCAATATCCTGACGCAGTATCTGCTGATCTTTTTCCGGAAGCATAAAATTTTTGACCAGTCGAATATTCTTTGTTCCGAGAAGATGTACTGCATTGCTTTCAAGATATTCCTGAAGCTCAAGAAAACGATTTTCTTCATTTATAGAAGACTTCGGGAAGAAAAAGCATTTGTTTGTACGGCAGAACATCCTGCTGCCTGAAGGACTAACTGCAGCTGCCCAGACCAGCAGGGGAGAATCCGCATTTTCCATGTAAGGCTCGATTCTGCCTGAAGGAGAATAATTCCCTGGAATTCTTCCAAGACCGCATGGCTGTCCGTCAGAAGTCATGAATGTAACATTTTTCATTACTGTATTATCTACATCTGAACTGCTGTTATTATTGTCAGGCAATTTGTAGAAAACAGTACCGGCGCAGAAAGGACAGAAACCGGGATTATCTGATTCATCAGCTTCGAGAATTATTTTTTTCCTGCATTTGCTGCACACAATATTGTATTTAGTCATAGTTAAACCTCCTTCATTTATTAAACCTATTATAATTTTACCACAAAGCCCTCTGCTAATCAATTATTAAATTATAGAAAGCATTTCCTGAACCGGCGTGAGTCGCTCAAAAAAGCGCCCATTACCTTTGATTCACTGCTCAGTCAGCCTGAAAAAGTTTTACTCTGGTACCTGCCAGGCTTTTTGAACCTGATCAGCATAAGAAAAAAATTCAGAATATATTTTCAATTATTATTTCCACTTATCCGGACTCACTTTATGTAATCGCAATACATACGCTGTACACTAAGTAAGGATTTCTTTTTACTCAGTCTTTTTCTATCTGTTACCTGATATTAGGTCTGTTGAAGTCTGTTTAATCTCTCTGATTATTTACACGAATGAAAAATAATTGTATAGTCGTTTTATGATAGAAAAGAATTATTCTTTGCAGAGAATGATCGGAAATTGAGTTCTTACTGATTGAAGAATAATTCTGTATTGTAATCAAGAATAAAAACTGATATGATAGAATCCAGATAATATATAAATCATAATAGATTTAAAAACACTTGATAAACAGAAATGAGGGTAAAAGATGGATAATAAACAAAGACGTGACAGCGGAATGCTTTACAGGACAGATGAAGAACTGATGATTCAGCAGGCAAGGGCACGAAAACTGACACAAAAGCTCAATACTATGGACAGATCAGATTTTGAGGGAATAATGAAGGTTGTAGGTGAGCTTCTTTGTACTAAAGAGCCTGCATTCATAAATCCTCCATTTTATTGTGATTATGGTTTCAATATAGAGGTCGGGAAGCATTTTTTCTGTAATTATAATTGTACTATACTTGATGTAGGAAAGGTAAAGATAGGGGATAACTGTCTGTTTGCTCCGAATGTATCGATCTATACAGCTGGCTATCCGGTTCATCCTGCAATGCGTAATACGTTTTATGAATATGGCATTGATGTTACGATAGGGAATAATGTTTGGCTTGGAGGAAATGTAGTCGTATGCCCTGGAGTAACAATAGGAGATAATGTTGTGGTAGGTGCTGGTTCAGTTGTTACAAAAGATATTCCATCGTGGACTGTTGCAGCAGGAAATCCATGTAAGGTCATCAGAAAGATTACAGAAGAAGATATGGAATTCTATTTCAAAGATATGAAACCAGATGCAGAGACTGCTGAAGAAATGAAAAGAATGATCAAAGAGAAAAATGATCCTGAAACTTTTCCGCAGTCACCATATAAAAACAGAGAGTAGAATGCTGAACTGAAGCGCTGATTCAAACAGGGTCAGCGCTTTTTGAAATTGAACAGTATCAGCATATTGATGAACAAGCAGATCACAACATGTTTGCTGGAAGAAAAAGAGCGTTGTTATGACTTTTATCAAGTGATAATAAGCATAAAAAATAAAAATGAAAAAACTTAAAAAAATTTTAAAAAAAGCCTTGACAATATAACTAATATATGGTATTATAATGAAGTCGTCAGGACAAGTTAAAAAATACGGAGAGGTATCGAAGTGGTCATAACGAGGCGGTCTTGAAAACCGTTTGTCCGCAAGGACACATGGGTTCGAATCCCATCCT
>ONRO01000347.1 GCA_900320235.1 uncultured Eubacteriales bacterium | reverse complement strand
TAAAAAATGCTTGAAAAACCCTTGCAAAATAAGGAAAAGTATGATACAATAGTCTGAGTATTATAGGAGGTTAGTAAAAGAGTGGGGCGACCCACTCTTTTATCATTACCTGAAGGCTTTTTTGTTATGTACAGGATTTGACAGAATGGCTGTATACCAAGACATCTGCTGTTATCCGCCGTGCAGTCTTTGCTGGCAGAACAGCGTTTTCAGACTTTCAGATCAGGAGGTTGCAATATGGCAAAAAAAAAGGGCGGCAATACGGTTGCTGAGGTTTCTGCACTTGTTGAGCCGATCGTAAACGGACTTGGTCTCTCTTTGTGGGATGTCCGTTATGTCAAGGAGGGCGCAATCTGGTATCTGCGTATCTTTATTGACAAAGAGGAAGGCGTTACCATCGAGGACTGCGAGAATGTTACAAGAGCAGTCGATGAACCACTCGACAAGCTTGACCCGATCGAGGGCAGCTATACTCTTGAGGTTTCTTCTCCAGGTATCGAAAGGGAACTGATCCGTGACGAGCATTTTGATAAATTTCTGGGTGCTCCCATAATGTACAAACTTCATAAGCCTGATGAAAACGGCGAAAAGGAATTCAGGGGAACCCTGATTTCTCACGATAAGGACAGCGTCGCTGTTATGCTTGAAAGCGGCACAGAGGTGTCAGTCAATAAAAAAGATACCGTTTATATCAAGCTCGACGATTTCAACATCTGAGCTGAACAGCAATAAATATGCCTATCAGACATTACAGCACCGTTTTTTACATATGCTGGATGCTGACTATATTTTATGGAGGGTAAAAAATGAAAAAGAATAAAGCAGCTGAAGAAAACCTGTTTGAAGCTCTTTCTCTAATTGAAAAGGAAAAGGGTATTCCGGCAGAGTTTATGCTTGAGCAGATCACAAAGGCTATCGTTACCGCCTGCAAAAATTCATACGGCGGAAATGATGATGTAACAGTTCAATATAATAAGTCTAAGGGCAGACTCGAGGCAAAGCTCAATAAAACTGTTGTTGAGGAAATAACAGATATGAACAGGGAAATCGCTCTCGCTGCAGCAAAAAAGATCGATCCCAACGTTCAGCTCGGCGATAAGGTCGGAATTGCTCTTGATCCGAAGAACTTCGGAAGAATCGCAGTTATGACAGCAAGAAATATGATCCGTCAGGGTATCAGGGACGGCGAAAAGGAACAGGCTCTTTCTGAATACCAGAGCAAACTCCAGGATATCGTTACAGCAACTGTTGAACAGGTCGATCCCGACACAGGTAACGCTACGCTCAAGCTTGGCAAGGCGATCGCAATTCTTCCGAAAAATGATCAGGTTGCCGGAGAGGTTCTCAAGGTCGGCGATCTTATCAAGGTCTATGTTGTAAATGTAAAATCCGGCGACAAGGGACCCAGAGCTATCATCTCACGTACTCACTCCGATTTTGTAAGAAGACTCTTTGAGGAACAGGTTCCTGAAATATTTGACGGCGTTGTTGAGATCAAATCTGTTTCAAGAGAAGCCGGCTCAAGAACAAAAATTGCTGTTCTCAGCCATGACACTGAGGTTGACGCTGTCGGTGCCTGCATCGGTCCTAAGGGACAGAGAGTCGGCAATATTGTAAGTCAGCTCAACGGCGAAAAAATCGATATCATCGAATACAGCGATGATCCGGTCGAATTTATTAAAAAGTCACTTTCACCTGCTGAGGTTCTCAGCGTTACTCTCGATCCCAGCGGCGAGAAGATCTGCAAGGCTACGGTTCCGGACAGCCAGCTTTCACTTGCAATAGGCAACAAAGGTCAGAATGTCCGTCTTGCTGCAAAGCTCACAAACTGGAAAATAGATATCCGTCCTGAAAGCGGTTTCTTTGGCGAGGATGACGATGAAGCTGCACCGGTTGAAACTTCTGAAGAAAATACAGAGATCAGCGAAGCAGAAGAAGCTGAAAATACTACTGAAACAGAGGAAATTGCTCAGGAGGCTGAAATCACACAGGAAGCTCAGACTGAACAGACAGAAGAAGCTGCACAGGAAGATGAAGCTGAAAAAACAGAAGAAACTGACGAATAAAAATGATACAGCTTTTCAATGGCTGATAATAAACAGTTTCACGAAATGCTTTTTCGGCTGAATGATCGGCTGAAAGATGCATTTCCACATAATATTTGCATACAATGCAGAAAACAACTGCATATGAAGATACTGATCCGTGATCCCATAATAAGCCGCTGCTTTTCCGATGGTATGCGGCAGCAGGAGGAAAAATAGTGAAAACAAAAAAAATTCCGATGAGAAAATGCACGGGCTGCGGAGAAATGAAGGAAAAACGTCAGCTTGTAAGAATTGTAAAATCACCCGAAAGCGCTGATACAAGCGGCGAAATATCTGTTGATACAACAGGCAAGAAGCCGGGACGTGGGGCATATATTTGTAAAGGCAACCCTGAATGTCTTAAAAAAGCCAGAAAGGCCGGACGGCTTGAAAGAGCGTTTTCATGCAAGATACCTGAACAGGTCTATGAAAGACTTGAAAATGAGGTTTCATGCAGCCATGAATAAAAATTTTGCAGCTGCTGCGCATCTGTAAGATAGATCAGAAACGGAACTTCCGTAAAAACATCTGACAACAGAAAAGAGTGATTGAAAAAAATGAATGATAAATTGCTGTCGCTGCTCGGCATAGCAAGGCGTGCAGGACGAATTACACTCGGCTTCGACGCCGCCGCAGATTCAATGAAAAACGGCAAAACTAAGCTTTTGCTGCTTGCAGGAGATCTTTCGGAGCGAACCGTCAGAAGCATCAGCAATACAGCACAACAAACCGGTACTGAAATGATAAAAACCGATATACCGATGCAGCAGCTTGGAGCTGCAATCGGCAAAGCCACTGGTATTATTTCCGTTAACGATGCAGGCTTTGCTGACAAAATGAAAACGCTTTGCACTGAATAAAGACAGGAGGAATTGAGTATATGATAAAATACAAGCTTAGTGAAATAGCTAAAAATCTTAATGTTCCGAGTAAGGAGATCTCTGAGGTACTTAAAAATTATCTGAATGTAAGCAAAAAATCCGCTGCGGTTCTTACAGAGCAGGAGCTTAATGTTATTTTTGAATATTATACAGATAAGATGAATATGCCCGATCTGAACGCATATTATGCAAGTGCCAGCGCACCAAAGGAAGAACCCGGACAGGCTTCTGAGGCAAAGCCGGAAAAGAAGCAGAAACCGGCAATGAAAAAGCAGAACGCTCCAAAGGCACCTAAAAAGGATCAGCCGCAGAAAAAACAAAACGATAAGCCTGCTGCACCTGCAAAGAATGCTGACAAGCAGGTTTCCCCCGCAAAGGCTGCTGACAAGCCGGCTGCACCTGTACAGAAACAGAATAACAATCCAAAACCTGAATCAAACAAAGATCAGAAAAAGAACGATAAAAAGCAGAAGAAAAACAAGCAGCCTGCTATTGCAAGACCGAAGCAGGAAACTCAGATACTCAGCAAAAAGCTTGAGAAGAACGAGGAAGTAACCGAAGATAATTCAAAGGTCAACGAAAACAGAGGCAGAGTTATCAATACCCGTGCTTCACATGTGAATATAGATAAGTACAACGAAAAATATGACCGTCTTGCAAGCGAAAAGATGCACAAGGAGCCTACTGTGCAGAAACAGAAGATCAACCAGCGCTCCCAGCAGAAGGGCAAGCCCCGCAATTCCAGAAAAGAAACTGAGGCTGAGCGTCTGAGAAGAATTGCTGAAACACGTAAGGCTAAGCCGATCACCGTTCAGATACCTGACGAGATCACCGTAGGTGAACTTGCTCTCAGACTCAAGGCAACAGCTGCCGAGGTTATCAAAAAGCTTATGATGCTCGGCGTTATGGCAACTATCAATGATGTTATCGATTTTGATACAGCTTCTCTTGCAGCCATGGAATTCCATGCCAAGATTGAAAAGGAAGTTATCGAAACAATCGAGGAAAGAATTATTGACGACAGTGAAGATGATGATACAAATCTCGTTGAGCGTGCACCTGTTGTTGTTGTAATGGGTCACGTTGACCACGGCAAGACATCACTTCTTGATGCTATCCGTCACGCTCATGTTACTGCAACTGAGGCAGGCGGTATCACACAGCACATCGGTGCTTACAGGGTAAGAATCAACGACAGGCAGATCACCTTCCTTGATACTCCCGGACATGAGGCATTTACAACAATGCGTGCAAGAGGTGCTCAGGTAACTGATATTGCAATACTCGTTGTTGCCGGTGATGACGGTATCATGCCTCAGACAATCGAAGCTATCCACCATGCAAAGGCTGCAGGCGTTTCTATCATTGTTGCAGTAAACAAAATGGACAAGCCCGGTGCAGATATCGAGCGTGTAAAAACTCAGCTTACAGAGCATGAGCTTGTTCCTGAGGAATGGGGCGGCGATGTTCCTGTTATCCCTGTTTCTGCTCATACTAAAATGGGTATTGATGATCTTCTTGAAATGGTTATCCTTGTTGCAGATATGAAGGAGCTCAAGGCTAATCCTGACAGAGCAGCGAAGGGTACTGTCATCGAGGCAAGACTTGACAAGGGCAGAGGTCCTATCGCTACAATGCTTGTTCAGAACGGTACACTCAAGGTCGGCGATATTATTGTTGCAGGCACAACAGTTGGCCGTGTAAGAGCTATGACAAACGACAAGGGCAACAAGGTCAAGAGTGCAGGTCCTTCTGTTCCTGTTGAGATCACAGGTCTTGATGATGTTCCGACAGGCGGCGATATCTTCAATGCTGTTTCGGATGAAAGACTTGCAAGAGAGCTTGTTCAGCAGCGCCGTGATGCTGAAAAGGAAGAACGCTTCAACGCAAGAACAAAGGTTACACTTGACAATCTGTTTGATCAGATGAAGCTTGGCGAAATGAAAGAGCTCAAGATTATTGTCAAGGCTGATGTACAGGGCTCTGTTGAAGCTGTAAGACAGTCTCTTGAAAAGCTGAGCAATGATGAAGTCAGAGTTAATGTTATTCACAGTGCTGTTGGTGCTATCAGAGAATCTGACGTTATGCTCGCATCAGCTTCAAATGCTATTATTGTCGGATTCAATGTACGTCCTGATCCTGTTGCTGAGGAAAACGCTAAGCGTGACGGCGTTGATATGCGTCTTTACAGAATAATTTATGATTGCATTGAAGAAATCGAATCTGCTATGAAGGGTATGCTCGCTCCTAAGTTCAAGGAAACTATTCTTGGCAAGGTCGAAGTTCGTCAGACTTACAAGATCACAGGTGTTGGTCTTGTTTCCGGTTCTTATGTTACAACCGGCAAGGTTGTCAGAGGCTCAAGCTGTCGTGTTGTTCGTGATGGTATTATCATCGCTGATGACAAAATTGCTTCTCTCCAGAGATTCAAGGACAGTGTCAAGGAAGTTTCTCAGGGCTATGAATGTGGTATTACTCTTGAAAAATACAGTGATATCAAGGAAGGCGACATCTTTGAGATATACGAGATGGAGCAGATCACAGAATAATATAATCAGTACTCCGCAGATATTTTTATTCTGCGGAGACTTTTTTTCAGTTACCGAAAACCTGGTCATCAGTTTTCGGCAAGCTGATTATCCTGTATGTACAGTTTGTTCCTGCTCCGG
>ONRO01000301.1 GCA_900320235.1 uncultured Eubacteriales bacterium | reverse complement strand
ATGGTTAATTTGTATATGATTGATACAAATTCCATGGGAATACCAATGATGTACCAGATACAAAAAGAAAAATGTTTTCCTTTGCCAACATATGATTTAAGTGATCCTAATCGTGTAAAAGTAACTTTGTATGGGAAGGTTTTGGATAAAAATTATACGCAATTGTTACATGCAAATGCGGATTTGGATTTATCAACAGTATTTTTACTTGATAAGGTACAGAAGAAGGAAGTTATCTCGAAGGAAAGTTACTTAAAACTTAAGAAACAAGAATTGGTTGAAGGAAGATATCCACATATATATGTTTCATATAAAGTTGCAAATATTGTAGGACAACAGACGGATTATGTCAAAAATAAAGGCTTAAGTAATGATGTCTATAAACAGATTATTATTAATGCATTGGAAACGATGGAAAGAGCAAGTGTTACTGAGTTGAAAGAAATATTGTTGGGTGCATTGCCAGCAGTTTTGAATGATAGGCAACAGTCTAAGAAAGTATCTAATATCCTTCAGGCGATGAAACGAGAGGGAATCGCTGATGTTGAGGGAACTGGACATGCTGCAAGATGGTATCTGAAGAAATAGTTTTTGGACTAAATTAGCCCAAGCAAAGAAAGTTTAGTCCAAGAGGAAAGGAAATTATGTAGACAAATAGAGGATTACTTCTTGGACTAAACATAGAATTAGTTAGTCTTACATAATGGATGAATTAAGTAAACGAGAAAAAGAAAACTTTAATATTGTAGGATTTAGCACAATGGCTGTTGGATTGACGGGTGTATACAAATTATTATAAAAAGGAATGAATGTTGCAGAGATAAAAATGCTAACAGCTTTTGGAATAAACAAAATAGGGGATGAAGCTGAATATATGTTGGTGAATCTGGATATTGAAAAGGTGATAAAGGAAAAATTATCACGGGAATATTACTGAAAACTATTTTAATAGGTTAGTGCTACAGATGATTCAGGAGACAATGGAACAATTTTGAAATTTGTTTATTCGTGAGAAATGTTATTATGTATTGAATCAGTGAATATTAAAGCCTGATCTTTTAGTATTACAACAATACAGGAAGTACTTTAAAAGAAAGGTTCTCCTAGAGTGGAGTTTTTACGAATGAAGAAAGATGAGCTATGAGAATAAGAAATTCGATTTATCCTGCATTTATGCCAAATGGCGAAATTAAAGTATTAGATGCTTATGAAACGACGAAAAAATGACTGGAAATAGAAGTATTACTAGGGGTATTGCTTTATGAAAAATAATAATTCAAAAATACAACATGATGCATATATTAAATCACTTGAAAAAATTAGAAAATCATTGATGCCACTTTCAAAATCATTTGCAGAAATGGCATTTGATATGTCTGCATTAACAGGAGTTACCAAAATCATAAGTAGCCAAATTGAAGATTTACGGAAAAACTATGGAGTGTCTAGTCTGTCAGAAGCTAAGTTGTCACTATCAATGGCAGCTTATAATTCTTTAGATTTATCGGATAGTTATAAAAAAACATTGAAATACTATAATGAGATTGGTCGACAGTTTTCAACACTAAATTTCAAGGATGAGTACAGAAAAAGCCTAGAAGGTTTTCAGAATCTTGCCAAATCACTGCGGTCTGTCAATACTATAGATACAACACTTTCAATTCAGAATTTTCAGAAATCAATGAAAAGTTTTACGCATGGTCTTATGTCTGAGCAGATTAGTCAGTTAAAGAGTATTGATTACAGCAAAATATTTTATGAAACGCTGGAGGTAAATGGTAGCTTTAAAGATGCTGTCGATGCAGCGTATGCAACTCTTCAAGACGAACAAAGTTCATTAAAAAAGGAAGAATTAGAGACAGACTTTGCAAGTGAGCAAGAAATTCAGGATACGATAAATGACCAAATCAATAATCCAGTTGGCTTTCAAGAAAGAATTGCAAATTGGGCAGAGGAAAAGTATAAAAAATATTTTATCGTAATTAATCTTTGGTTATTATGGGGGATATTTGTGCAACCTTATCTTCAGGAAAATGTAGGTCGTCCTGTTATGACATTTGTGGTGAGTAATGTAAAAGAACTACCTCAAAAGGGCGCAAAAATTGTTGCTCAGCTGAGACAAAATATAGAAGCAACTATAGTTGAAAATACGAATTACTATTACAAAGTAACATTTACAGATGAAAATGGTATTCAGCGTGAAGGTTATGTTGCAAAGAGAAATCTTAAAATTGTGGAACAACCGGAGGCAGAAGATGAAATAGAGAAAGAATCGTCTTCTGAAGAATAGAAAATAGCACAAAATATGGTTTTATGTTTTTGTACTTTTTAGAAGTAGCATTCGTTCATTAACATAGTAGTGACAATACACTTTTTTGCTGTCAAGATAATAGAATTCTATGATTTCTAGAACGACAATTTAAGGGTTCAAACGAAGAGAAAATTCAAGGTGATCCCCAAGATGATACTCAAGGTGATACCCAAGATGATACTCAAGAAAAAATCATCAAAATGATAAAGGAAAATCCGCAAGTATCAACGGCAGATATGGCAAAGGAATTGAAAATTGGAATTGCAACAGTAAAACGAAAAATCAAAAAAATGTCTAATGTATCATATGTCGGAAGAGGTTACAGTGGACACTGGGAGATTAACGAATAGAAAGTGTATTATATTATTCAAGCTATGAAAAGAAAAAAATGCTGCTGAAGAAACCAGACATGCAGCAAGATGGTATTTGAAAAATAATTTTTGAGCTAAATTAGTTCAAGTAATTATATTATAGTCCAAGATGAAGGAAGAAAATGCTGATAAACAGAGGATTTTCTTCTTGAACTAAAGATGAAGCTAAAGATGAAATTAGCTCAAGAGTGAAACAAATAAGTCGAAGAAATAATATTGGAAATGTGTGAATCCGGTGTAATCCAAGAGTATTCTAGAGTTAGTCTCAACCAAGTCTCATGAGATTTGAGACTTGGTGAGACTACATAATATGGAAGAAAAGCAATAAAATCGGCATTGGTGGTTGAATTGTATGAGTACAGTCTAAAGTCAGTCTCATTTTTGACACAGTTTGTTGAGACTAACATGAGACTGAGGAGGTTTAAAATCATGGACATAAGCAAAAAAGATTGGAAATTATTTCGAGAAAGATTATCAGACTGGCAGGAAAACTATAT
>ONRO01000097.1 GCA_900320235.1 uncultured Eubacteriales bacterium | reverse complement strand
GATTTCAAAAGAGAGGAACCTTAAGAGGAGGGGCCAAAGCCCTTCCTCTTGTGGTTCCTTTCTTTTGGCTGCGTCCGCATTTTGCGGACGCTGTTCCGGCGGCAATAGCAGAAAAAAAGAGCAAATCAGAAGCGGCATAAACATGACACGCACAAATAAAAATGAGTGAAGATATAAAAGTAAATGAGCATAACAACCCGAATACGCTCACATGAAACTAATTGCCCCTATTTCACTTGATTCATAAGTTCAATCTTCTCAGGCGACCCAACTTTCACAGTTATTATACCTGACCAAGCCGCCCACGCTCACACAAAACTGTCAGTCGATTAATAATTTGAAAACGCAGGCGCCATACTTCATTAATTCACCCCATGCCGAGGGATTGCAGTCAGGGGATTTCGCCATACCCCAAGGGCACTTCCTTCGGGCGACGGGGAGGCTCCGGGTCTCGCCGGACCCCCCGCAGCCTTGTAAAGTCTGGCGAAACTTTTATAAATTGCCTACCTACTTCACAATTGTTCTGACTGTCACTTTCACCTTTTCCTGTTATTGATATTCACCAGAAATCACTGACACATCCTTCGTTGCATACTATAATACCAAGCAAAGTATATTTTTCTGTATTACTTATCTGATCAGAAATAAACGTTTTCTTTCCGGTCAGATGGTTTTCTGAATAGTCAGGAGGAAATATTGTGTCAGATAAAAAAGGTATTGATGTATCCTACGCTCAGGGATATATAGATTTTGAAAAGCTTGATAAAACTCAGGTGCAGTTTGCAATTGTCCGCAGCAGCTTCGGTTGGGAAGCCGGTCAGAAAGATCAGATGTTCGACCGTAATATCAAAGGCTTTGCCTCAAAGGGCATCCCTTGCGGCGCTTACCATTATTCTTACGCTCAAAGCAGCGAGGATGCCGTTAAAGAAGCTGAATACTGTATAGAATGTATCCGGGGTGCAAAACTCAGCCTGCCGGTATTTCTCGATATTGAGGATCCTTCTGTTGCTGCCTGCGGCAGAAGAGTCTGCACTGATATTATCAGGGAATTCTGCGGTTATATGAAAAAACACGGATATAAAACAGGTGTTTATCTCAATCCAAACTGGCTTGAAAACTATGTGTATAAGGATGAGATTCTCGGACATTATGAAATCTGGCTCGCACAATGGGATAGCGATGAGCCTGCATATAAATGCTCTATGTGGCAGTATAAAGTAGGTGACAGCGGCTGTATCAACGGAATTTACGGTCAGGTTGACCTTGATATTATGTACAGCACCACAGAAAAAACACAGAAATTCCATGTCGGCGAACATGTCATCGTTACTGATCCGATAAATTATGATACAGGAGAAAAATTTACCGTCTACCCCGATCAGAAATATACTGTCATTGAAGCTGTCGGCGACAGAATAGTGATCGGAATAAACGGAAATGTTACTGCTGCGGTTAATGCAAAATATCTGAAAAAAGCTGCGGATAATCATGCAGACAAAAAATATATTGTTTACACTGTCCGCCCCGGCGATACCCTCAGCGGTATAGCACAGAAATATAATACAACTGTCAGCGCTCTTGTCAGGGAAAATAATATTCAGAACCCCGATCTCATATTCTCCGGTCAGAAAATCAGAATTATCTGTAATTAAGACCGCATGTTGATCATTTGCAGGATAATAAAAATGTTTCGTTAATTTGTCACTACAATCAACCCTTATTATGAAAACCTGAAAAGAAATATCAGCGTATAAAGCAATTTGCGCACAAATAAAACGCTCTTCTGATGTGCTGCCGCAAGTCAGCGCCTTCCCTTGTTTTTTAAAGATATGCAATAATATTTTATAAGCTGAACTCTTCATGCGGCAGCAGCTCAGCTTATATGTACTGCCTCCGGAAACTCAGTATTGTTAAAATGTATGCAGATTAATACCTTGTCCTGATTAATTCCTTTGCTTTTTCTCTATATTGACATTATGACTTGAATTTTTATTCTGATGCAGTTCAGACTCAGAAAACATGGCGGTGCCGGAGTAAAATTTTTTCAGACTAACTGAGCTGTGAATCAGGGCTCCAGCACCACGAGAGCACTTTATTCGCGCGCATCACAATGGTTTTTCTTAATAAT
>ONRO01000344.1 GCA_900320235.1 uncultured Eubacteriales bacterium | reverse complement strand
TTACGGATTGTCTGATTTTATTTCCGTACAGCCCGGCAGGACATTATACTTTTCCAGAAGCGGAGTCTCCGGTAATACTACATATATAATACAGCTTATCATTGATATCCAGAAACAGTGTCGTATGAATTGAAACAACTATCAGGGCACAAATAAGCTTTACCATATCTATTCCATAATAATACGTTTTATTCAATATCCATTCTCCTTAAATACTGCCGTTATTCTTCCTGCGGATAAGAATATATGCTTTTTCCAGTATCAGTCCGTCTTATTTTTGAAATCATCCCAGCTCAGCTGCGGATATTCATCGATATTAAGATTATTCAGAACATCTTTTGAAATACCGTTAAAATTCTGCTTTTCTATGTACTGCCTGAACGAATCACGATCCTCAAACAACACCCGGTATACACTCATCTTTTCCATGGAGTCAGCCTTCTCAGCAAAAACTCCTGCACTTTTAGTAAATCCGTCCTTAAGACGATGATAGTACTCTTCAAGTGAACAGATCTTTTTAGCAGGGTTTCCGGCATATACTGAATTACCTTCAAGCTTTCCGGAAACGATACTTCCTGCTCCTATCACAGTATTATCTCCTATCTCAGCACCCATTAATACGACAGAGTTCATACCTAAGAATACATTATTGCCGATGATCGTTTTTTTCTGTTTTTTTAGTAATTCTGAATAAACATTTGCAACAACGGCATATGAATAATCATGCTCAAGTATGACTACGCCTTGAGTGATCAATACATTATCTCCTATGGAAAGAAATCTTGCATGCTTAATATCGATCCTTGCATGGCATGAATCATAGATATATAACATTTTTTTCTACATTTCCTCCGCAGGCTCTTATATGTTTAACGAGTGCAGCGGAGTTATATGAATGAGGATATCTTATTTTTGAAAACAGTTTTATTAATGGATTCATAATCTTACACTTTCTTCTCCTTTATCCGTCTTACCGATTCCAGAAAACCTTCAAATTCCTTTCTAAGATCAGCTACAAATGGTTCATAATCAATCGTTGTACCGATCTCATTGTTTATCATAGTCCTGAGTTTCTCAAATTCACCAGGCACATATCTGTCGTCCAGACCGGCTCTGATAAGAAAATCAGCAGCCTTGCTTTTTTCTTTGTCAACCTTATTCTTTTCAAGTCCTGCAAAAGGTACTCCTGTATTCACAGCAAAACACATACCATGAAAAAAGGATGTTACAAAGAAATCCAGTGCGCTGACAACATCTATCCATTCAAACGGTCTGATATCTGCGCATGAGAATGTCCCCTTATGCTTCTGAAACAGCGATACATAATTATAGCCGTCGCCGAGTTCCGACTTCAGAGATTTTACGATTGACGGATCAGTAACCATAATTCCGATAGTCTGCTTTTCACTGTCAACCCCGAAACGCTCTCTGAGAAGTTTTCTGCCCTTATCCCTGCTGAAATTAAACTTATATGCAAGTGTAGGATCGCAGTTCATATGAACCTTTTCTTTATCATCGACTGTTTTTCTTACACTGTCATAAGTACTTTTATCCCTTACGCCTATATAATCAAAATCATCAAGAAGTGCCTTCAGCTTTTTCTTTCCCTCATCGTCAAGAGCATCGAAATTGCTTCTTGATGATGCCGCATAAGACATTTTTGCACTTCCCAGATCTCCGGGAAGCCAATAGGGATTCGGAAATCCTCTGCTGCCGGTAAGACGCCATATCTCATCGCTTCCGGCAATTATTATATCATATTCTCCTCTGACCATTTCCGTAAATTCTTCGATAGAATTGGAATGAAGTTCCTTTTTTCCGACAGGGAGCATATTTTGTGACATTTCAAATGACTTGTAGCGTATTTTGTTGTATTTCATTGTCCTGAATCTGTTTTCAGACCAGATCACCTTTTTATAGTATTTTTCTGCGGCAAGCATATTAAAATTGATCAGTTCCACCCTGTCCTGCGGAAATTCCTCACGCAGACGCATTGTAAGTGCATATGCCTGCAGAAAAGCTCCAAAATTATGTGATAAATCATCTTCAACAATGTCAAGTTTATATCCGACTCCTGTGCTCTTTACAACATATCCCGAGCAATATACAAGTCCGAAACCATCATCAAGCTGTTCAAACAGTCTGACCTGCTTC
>ONRO01000340.1 GCA_900320235.1 uncultured Eubacteriales bacterium | reverse complement strand
TTGAACTCAGAAATTGGAGAAAAGCCAAGGTGCTTTTAAAGCAGTAAATATATTTGCAGTTCAGATTCAAAAAAGCCGGGCGGTGCCCGAGTAAAATTTTAAGGCTATCTAAGACGTGAATATAGGGTGCAGGGCACCCCAAGGGCAATTCCTCCGGGTGCGTCACGCTGCCGTTTAATAATTTTTTTAATATAGTTTTTATTTGTTAAAATTTATGTTATAATATACGAGGACGATCAGAAAAAAATAAGAAAAAGATCTGTCTGATGATTTTCAAAGCTTATTCGGAGGATTATATGTTTAAAAGAATATCAGCATTTATTTGTTTACTGGTCATATGTATGACTGCGGCATTCTGTGTGAATGCAGAGGGGATTACACCAGAGCTTTCAAAGGAGCTTGTTAATTTGTATCCTGGTCAGGCGTTCAGACTGACTCTCACGGATAATCAGTATGAAAAAATCTTTACATCCTCAGATACCTCTGTGGCATCCGTTAATAATGACGGACTTATCTTTGCAAAGAACACAGGAGTTACAGAGATCACATGTAAGCTTTCAACTAAAAAGGAATTGAAATGTACTGTAAAAGTCAAGGAAGGGACATCACCCACTGAGGTAAAACTTGATAAGCAGATTATCACTCTGAAAAAGGGCGAAAAAGAAACCCTTGATGTCAAGATACTACCTGTGTCAGGCAGAAATTATAAATATTTCAGCAGTTCTGATGAAACGGTAGCTGAAGTTGATGACAAAGGCAATATAACCGCAAAAAAGCCTGGAAGCGCAGTAATAACGGTTGAATCAGAAAGTACCGCAGTAAACTCAAGTTGTTTTGTGCGGGTGCTGGAGGAAAATGATAATAACTTTACAACGAATGTTGCCGGAGTGATTTATAATGCAGCCGGAGAAAAACTTGCAAATACACAGGCAGGAATCACCGGAGAAGGAATTGACAAAAAGTTTACGACAAATGAGGACGGTCAGTTCAGACTCAACGGTATTGTAAAGGGAGATTATATTCTTACCGTATATAGTGCCGGGACTTCAGAAGGAGTTTCAGCCGGAGTGACAATAAGTTCGGAAAGCGTCAAGCTTTCATGTATACTTACAGATAAAGCTCTGTGCGTAATGTACGGAAGCAATATAAGTACAGCATCGGATCTGCGGGAAATAAAGCTTACGCAGAAAGAGATTTCACTTGACAGCGGAAAGACATATGATATTATATATCATTCTGTTCCAGGTAATATCAGTGATAAGGAAGTGCATTTTACCAGCAGTGATCCGACAGTTGCAGAGGTTGATTCAAGCGGAAGGATAAGTGCGCTGAATGAAGGAAATGCAGTAATCACAGTAGGATCAGAGGATGGCAGAGTAAGTGAAAAGCTTACGGTACATGTAACGAGATATGGAGTAGGGATGTTCGGTGTAACAATAATAATAATGCTTACGCTGGTAATAGTACTGATAATTACGGTCTACATATATCTCAGAGGCAGCAAGAATCCGAAGAAAAAAACCAAAGTTTAGGTCCAGCCTTTTCAAAGGCTGGCGGGGGGTCCCGGGGGGCGGAGCCCACAGGGTCGCTGTCCGCAGACGGCGAAATCTCCGGTGAAGGAGGGAAGAAATTGGCAATAGCAGGAATAGTGGCTGGCGGCTCAGGAATGAGGATGGGCGGCGAACTGCCGAAGCAGTTTATGGAGCTGTGTGGAAAGCCGGTCATTATCAGAACGATCGAAGCATTTCTGAGTAGTGATCAGATCAGATTTGTGATTGTCGGGATAAATCCGGACTGGTCTGACTATATGCAGAAGCTGAAGGAGAAATACAGACTCGAAAATGTGTATATCACTCCCGGCGGCGCAGACCGTAACGATACACTTATGAATATAATAAACTATGCCTCAGATCAGCTTTCCGTTGATGAGGATGAGATTATTCTGACTCATGACGCTGTAAGACCCTTTGTCACAGAAAAAATGATAGGGGACAGTATCAGAGCAATGGAACAATATAAGATTGCGACAGCGGTGATTCCGGCGACTGATACAATAATTGTTTCAGAGAACGGTAGTACAGCATCATCGTTTCCTCCGAGAAGTACCATGTATCAGGTTCAGACACCGCAGAGCTTTCGTATCGGAAGTTTCAGAGAAGTGTACAGCGGTGTAAGTGAAGAGGAAAAGAAAAATATAACAGATGCCTGTAAGCTGTTTCATATCAAAGGCTTTGAGACAGGTCTTGTTGAAGGCGACAGAAAAAACATCAAGCTTACTTACCCTTCTGATATCATAACGGCAAAGGCAATATGCATGGAGGAGAAAATATGAAAAAGTTAAAGGGACTATTGGCACTGATACTATGTGCAGCTGTATGTATACCGCTTTGCGGGTGTGATACGATCGACAGAATATTCGGAAATGACCGCTATGGTGACGGATATTATGATAACGGCTA
>ONRO01000338.1 GCA_900320235.1 uncultured Eubacteriales bacterium | reverse complement strand
CCGATATCATTTCTCTTGCCGTCTGTTATCACAAACATTCCTTTTTCCTTTGCATAGGCAATTGTTTTTTCAAGTGTTCTCACACCATACCAGCCGTACATTTCATAATAGGCTGCCTGCGGCTTTACTGCCGGAACGATATCGCAAAGTGCATCGATCAGTCCCTTATTGAACTCAAAAAGTGCCTCTGCTGCACCTTCAAGGCCCTTGCCGTATTTCTCATATGCAGCCTGTCTGATATACTCGGGTATATAGTCAAGCTTAGGATCAAGTCCTGCTACTGTGGGATTCTGTTTTGCTTTTATGTTTTCTATAAGTCTGTCAAATGACATCTCTTTTCCTCCTCTTTCTTTTGCTGTTGGCAGATTTTTACTTTTATAATTCATAAGATATCGCACTCTGCGCAGTGCGGTCACGGGTGCAAACTTGTTCCACCTGTCTCGGGGATTTCGCACTCTGCGGAGTGCGACCAGGGGGCGCCGCCCCCCTGGTCCCCCTGCCACCCTTTAAAAAGGGTGGACCTAAACTTATAATCATTCGTCTTTATATACTACCCTTCCGCCGCATACTGTCAGCTTTACTTTTGCACTAAGCGTCAGTCCTTTGAATGGTGTATTCTTTGATTTGCCGTGAAGTTTCCCGGGGTTTACCGTCCATTCCTCCTCACGGTACAAAAACAGATCCGCCGGTGCTCCAATATACATAGTTCCTGCCGGTATCCCCAATATTATCGCCGGATTACACGACATCTTCCGGATCAGCTCTGTTTCACTCATTACTCCACCCTTGACAAGCACTGTATAGGCTGCTGCAAATGATGTTTCCATACCGATTGATCCGTTCGGGGCATTTTCAAAATCTGCTTTTTCCTGCGGTGTATGCGGTGCGTGATCAGTCGCTATTGCATCAATCGTTCCGTCTTTCAGTGCTTCGATCATTGCCCTTCTGTCAGTTTCTGTACGAAGCGGCGGATTCATGCGGTAATCTGCATCACGCTTGAGCAGTTCTTCCTCTGTCAGCATTAGATAATGCGGTGCTGTTTCTGCTGTTACCTTTACTCCTCTTTTTCGGAAATCCCTTATCATATCAACTGATGTCTTTGTACTGACATGACAGATATGTATCGGCAGATCATAGGCTGCTGCAAGGGCAAGTTCTCTTGCTGTTCCCGCATCTTCAGCGGCTGCAGGCATTCCTTTTACACCAAGCTTTTCGGATATCTCTCCTTCATTCACCTTTCCGCCTGCAAGATACGGGTCCTCACAATGTGCAGTTACAGGTATTCCGAGCTGGGCAGCTCTTTTCATTGCTGCTACCATTATCGATGTATCAAGCACCGGTTTTCCGTCATCGGAAAGAGCAGATATTCCGGCTTCATACATTGCATCTATATCAGTTGCATCATGTCCGTCAAGTCCCTTTGTTATTGAACCGACTACATATACATGTGCATCTGCTGCTTTTGCTTTTTCAAGGATATAGCGGACTGTTTCGGGACTGTCAGTTGCCGGTACAGTATTCGGCATTGCAAGAAGACTTGTTACTCCTCCGGCTGCCGCTGCATGACAGCCGGTGAGAATATCTTCCTTTTCGGTCTGACCGGGATCTCTGAGATGTACATGCAGATCAACAAGTCCCGGCGCCGCCTTCATACCTGTTCCGTTGATTATCTCAACATTTCCCTCAGCTGTTTCCGGATCAGCGAAAACGCCGTTTTTGATAAAGATATCACCAATTCCGTCTGTATTATTGAACGGGTCGATAATATGTACGTTTTTTATAAGCAGGTCTGTCATTTATATCCCTCCGATCAGTCCTCTCCGTCCGGATCTGTAAAGATCTTTCCGAAAGATCTCTTCAGCTTGCTTCCTATTGATTCATTTTGTTTTGTTTCAAGCTCCTTCAGCGGTATCTCGCCTGATCCCGGTGCGAACGGATCAAGTGTATCATCTTCTCCGTCCTCGCTGTAATAGCTTATTTCCTGTGTCTTTTTCTGCTTATGCTTTTGCTTTGTTCTTCCGGATTCATTTTTATTCTGCGGTGCAAACGGATCAAGTGTATCGTCCTGTCCGTTCTCGCTGTAAAAGCTCACTGCAGATTCTGTCTTTACCTGATCTTCAGCTTTTCTGAAATTACTGTTTGTGTTATGCTCAGGTTCTTTTGCATTTTCATCTGCGGCTTCCTGTGCAAACTGTTCTCCGGCAGCTTCGGCAGCACTTTCCGGCGGCCTGTCATACTGTATCAGAGGCTCAGGCTCGGACTGTACCTTTCCCTTGAGTATTGCTTCAAATTTTTTATTATACTCGTCTGCATTTACGCTTTCAAGTGCCGGGATCACAGTCAGGATTCCTTTCTTCGGAACAACAGGCTGTGCAAAATATGTATCCGGCAGTTCAAATTCGATTCCTGAATCACGTTCAAATATAAATTCCGGTTCTTCTGTTACAGGCTCGGTTACCTCAGGCTGTGGCTCTTCTGCAACAGGTTCAGTTACCTCCGGCTGTGGTTCTTCTGCGACAGGTTCGGTTGTCTCAGGCTGTGGTTCCTCTGCGACAGGTTCGGTTACCTCAGGCTGTGGTTCCTCTGCGACAGGTTCGGTTACCTCAGGCTGTGGTT
>ONRO01000334.1 GCA_900320235.1 uncultured Eubacteriales bacterium | reverse complement strand
CGAAGATGAAGAAGATCAATTGTTGGAGGAAACAGCAGTCGAAGAAATGCGTTGTTCTGATGAATCATCGGGTGTAGATGATTCTGTAAAGAGCATAATTACAGTTGAAACTCAATCTAGCGATTATAATTATGGTGCAGATGAGGAAAATGATCCGGCTCAGGAAAATTATAGTTTTGAAAATAAAGCGGTAAAAGTTAATATGAGATACGTTTCATATGATGAAGCCGTGAGCAAAGCAGAGGAAATGATTATCTCAGGTGCCGAATATTCTGCACTTGCATATCTTAAAATTGTTTCATCCGGTAATAGTGAAATTGTTCCGCTGTATGAACTGGCTGCTTTTTCACTTGATGATCCGATGATGAATAAGCATTATTCTTCCAATACTATACTATCTTTGATAGATAAAGTTGATCTTGAAGATATATTCGTTCAATCACTTCTGTTGTCGGCAGCAATGAGAACTGTTTTCTATAATGACAGTAAATTCGACTATGATATGAGATCTTTGCAGAATATACTGCCCAGAACAACAATTCCAGAGATACGTACTTTTATTCAAAGATGTATTGACTTCAAAGAAAGACACAAAAGTGGCTTTGACTTATATTGTGATTACAGAAATAAGGCACAGATATCTGCCCGAAAAGAGATTGAGGATATATGTAAAAAAGCATATGAATTCTATAATGCTGCTATTGACAGTCCTTTCAGAGAAAAAACAAAAATAAAGAGATATCGTGATACCGTACAGCAGATCTTTAGCCATGACAGTCTTCTTGCTGAGTGTCTTATGATAGTTGCACAAAACAACAAAGATGAGGTTGGGTTTGCAAAAGATTATATTTCAGAGTACATAAAAGGTGATGCGATTGATACTTGTAATATCAGGGAAGAAGCAATTGATCAGTTGATTGATGATACATGGGAGGATTGCTGCGAGGATAAGGTATTATATCATTCCACACCTTTAGTAAGCGGATTGAGGGCTAAACTTAAAAACAGGATAAGAGATTCTTTGGTTTATATAGTTAATTGGGTTCATAATAACGATATTTGTGATGCTATAGGTAGAACTGCCGATGAGAGCGAAAAAAGCTTTATGCTTAATTGTATCTCTGCTATAAAAAATGTCTGTGAACAGGAAATAGCAGAAAGCAGGTCACAGGCAATTGCAGCGGGGCATAGCTGTGTCAGATTTACGTGTGATAATCTTATATCAAGAATAAACGGTTCCTACGATGGTACGGCATACAAAAGATTTTTCTATATAAATATGCTGATGACAGGAGATGTTATGCTCAGAAAAAATGAAAACGGAGCATATGTTCCTGATTTAAACGACTATTGCTACGGAGTAAACGGTTATACAATTGAGGACAGGATACTTAGAAATTATGAGCAGTTTGCAATTACAAACGGCTTTGAAAAAGAAAAGCCGGATTTTGATGACGCAGGTTATTGTGATTTGCAGTCTGCAGGAATGCTTGTGGAATACTACGAATTCAGGGATGGCGAAACCTCGGAAATGCTAATCAGTCTGGATCATAAGCTTCAAAGTTCAAAGGAATATGAAAAGCAGCTTAACAGACAGAGAATTGAGTTTATTGAGGAGCTTGAGCTGAAAAAAAGCTATGGTGTATTTGACGCAAACAATGATGATGATATAAAAGAACTGCTTCTGAGACAGTCAGACGAAGTTTATAATTATTCGGCATTATCACACAATTATGGCTTTTACAAAAGAGCACTTGACTTTATAAGAATACAGATTGAAGAAGATTCAAAGATACAAAGAGACAGGATAAGCAAGAGTCTTAATGAATTACTAACAGACGAAATAATTATAGAAAAAGAGGCAGATGATCCTCTTTTAAAAGATTCTCTTGATAAGTCAAGGCTGTACATCGAATCAGGTAATTATACTGCTGCTGAGGATCTTATCAATCGTATTATCAGCGGAGATCTGAGCAGTGTTGAGCTGAACGCTCCGAATCCTGATCTTGCTGATTTTCAGAGATGTTACCGTGAACTGTACGATGCGTGTTTTTTATCTTCAGGTGTTGAATTAAAATCATCCGCTAAAACAAAGAAGCTTATTGAAAGATATTCAAGAGCAATGAAAGATGCCAGATCAGCAAACAGACTTGCAAGTCTTTGGATATCCAATGCTACAAATGAAGTCAGAATGCAGGAACTGCTAAGTATGCTTGGAATGGATTGTGAGGTTTCTTCCGATTTTGAAAAACACAACTATAATCATGGAAAGAATTATTTCGACTGCACTCTGAAAGGAAATATTAACACAAGCGTAAGATTCAGCCATGTGATTGCTCCATTCGGTTCATTGGCACACACTACATCTTTCAGGACTTTGTGTCTTTTTGGAAAAAATGATGATGATCGTCTGTTTAATGAAATAGACAAGCTTACGTCATTTAAGAAAAGCACAATCATTTTTGTCGATTATACATTTAATGAACAATTCCGTCGTGAGTTATCAGACAGGATAAAACGAGGGAAATATGGAGAGGTATATATGGTAATTGACAGAGTAATGTTCCTTTACCTCGTTACTCATTATCAGAAAGAATCAATAATAGGTAAATTCATTAATGTGTCTATGCCATATTCTTACTATCAGCCGTATGTTTATGATTCTATGAGCAGGATGCCCCCTGAAATGTTCTTTGGCCGAACTGATGAGCTGCAGAAGATTGAAGACAGGAACGGTATTCATTTGCTTTACGGAGGAAGACAGCTTGGTAAATCGGCTCTTCTTAAAAGAGCTAAACTAAGTGTCAACGGTATTTCGGGACAAAGAGCCGTTTATATTGATGTTAAGAATAAAACGGTTTGTGAAGTGGCTGAAATGGTCTGTGAAGAAATGATCACACTCGGACTTTTTGATGACGGTAAGATTTATAGTGATTGGAAAAGTCTTTGTAAGGCAATAAAGGAAAGCATTATCCATAACAAAATAACATATTTCTTGCTTTTGCTCGATGAAGGCGATAACTTTATTGCCGATTGTGCCAATTATAATTACTCTCCTATTGAGGAAATGAAACGTATAATGGAAACTGTCGATTTTAAATTTGTTATTGCCGGTCTTCATAATCTTGTAAGGTATGATCATGAATCGGCTGTATCAGATAACTCTGTTATACCACATCTTAAAACATTGACAATAAAGCCATTCAAAAACATTGAGGCAAGAAAGCTGCTGGAAGTACCTCTTGCACAGGTTGGATTGTTTTTCAATAATGATGCCCTTATTTCAACAATACTTGCAACGACTAATTATTTTCCGGGGCTTATCCAGCTTTATTGTTCTAAACTTATAACAAGCTTGCAGGATATTGATAAAACGATTTATCCTATAGGTTCAGTTCCTCCGTATTACATAAATGAAAAGCATATCCAGAAAGTTCTTGCTAATGAAGAATTTACGGAGCAGATAAAGGAAAAGTTTGAAATAACACTTGAGCTTGATAATGATAATTATTATCAGATAATTGCACTGCTTATGGCTGAAATGTACCATAACGACGATGTTATGAATCATTCTGTGGGATATAGTGCGGATGAGGTATACACCAGAGGCTGTGATTATGAGATTAAAAAGATTTCCGATCTCGATCTTGATGTGTTTACGGCATATATGGATGAGCTTGTTGAACTGAATATCTTCAGAAAACATCCTGATAATAGCTATACCTTCCTAAGACAGAATTTCTTCCAGCTTATGGGTAACAGTGATGAAATATACGATCGTCTGCAGAAGTATATAGATGAATGACCGGAGGAAAAAATATGTCAAGAGAAAACAGGTGGTGGACTGTCATTTCAGGTGCTTCCAGGTTTATTAATGATATAGTTGATGCAGTCAGAGACGGAAATTCGGTTATAATCAAAAATAGTGGAAGTATTCCTTTTTATGATGATATGCTTAACAACATATACCATCAAGTCGGGTCTGATATGTATGACAGAACTATAAAAAGCTTTGACCATTCACGGATTTGCTCAGGTTCACTTGAAGAATATCTATGCGAAAATTGCTGTCCGGATGAGATTTATATTCCTTCAAAGGGTTTTACAAGGCTGCACTTCTTGGTGCGTTCAAATGTGTTTGAGATGAACAACAGTATACAGATAATAGACAGACCTGATAATCAGTTTGAACAAGAATGGATCAGATTTGTTTGTGATTACTGTCGTTTATCAAGTAAAGAGGACACCATTCATAAAGCACAGTTTATTCTGTTGGTGGATACAGACAGAAGTATTTCGAAAGCTAAGATGTGCAGGGTTATTGATTATTGTGATTATGTATCAGAATATGACTATTATGTTTTTTGTCTGTTATCCATTCCTGACAGCTTTGAGAAGAATATGAAAATCAAGCAATATATTTCCGAGATCTTATCAGATCTTTGTTTGGATAACCCATCTCTGATATACGATTTGCTTGCAGATCCGAAAGAGATTTATATGAACACATATCAGTATTATAACAGCTTTGTTTCAAATAAAATGTCAGAAAACGAGATTAACAAGGTTTTATGGAAAGCACAAACTAAAATCGTTTTTCCTGTGCTTGAAAGTTACCGATGCAGTCTTGCTGAAAAATATAGAAAAGAACTTGAAACGCAGCTTCCTTACAAAACACAGTTCGGAGCAATCATTAGTGAGGCAGATGGTCTTGAGCTTGGTCACATTCTGAACATAAACAATACTTTAAAATTTTTATCAAATAATGAATACAGTAAGGTTAAATGTTATAAAGCAGTGCGTGATCTGATTGCTCATATGAAGCCCGCAGATGCGTTTAGTATTGAGAATATACTATTAGAGTAAATTTTTCAATCTATGAAAATGTGTGTTTTGTATGTTGTTTTCTATGAGTTGCCTTTACTTGCCGAGCAAATACGGAATTTGTTGGAAAGCTAAAAACGATTTTTCGTGTATATTTGCGGTGCAAAAATATCATAAGAAGTAAAATAAAAAACTTCCGATGTCTACATTTTGTCTACAAAAAGTCAGAAAACGATATGGAATGGGTAGAATACAAAGAAAAAATAT
>ONRO01000333.1 GCA_900320235.1 uncultured Eubacteriales bacterium | reverse complement strand
GAGGGGCCAAAGCCCTTCCTCTTGTGGTTCCTTTCTTTTGGCGCGTTTCCGTAAGGGAACGCCTTACGCTGAAGAAGCTGTCAGAAAGAGCAAATCAGAAGCGGTATTAAGCTTGCCGAGCAGCGTGACAGGCATGCCGCAGTGGTAGCAATTCACGGTATTTATAATCTGAAAAATTTTACACCGGTACCGCCCGGCTTTTTTAAGCGTGACGTGCCCGCAGGAAGTGCCCGTGGGGTGGCGTCACGCTGCCGATAGTGCGTCAAGGGTGCAGCGTCACGCTGCCGATAGCGCGTCGCGACACCGGCGGCAAGCCGGCCGGAAAAAATGTTTGACAAAATGAAAAGAGAATGTTATACTTGAAAATACAAAGTTTGTCAGGTGATTTTTATGACAAACGAGAAAGGAGTACGAATATGATTTATACTGAGGTAATTTCCGGCTAACTGAATATTGGCACGTATATTAGTTTAAGGGACGGTTTGTCCCTGTTGCTGTCGTTCCCTTTAAGGAACCTTTCGTGATTTTTGACTGATCTTTCAGCACACTCGGAAAGGGTGTGCTATTATATTAATATGTTATTCAGCCGCAGAAATCCCATCAGGGTTGCTTTCTGCGGCATTTTTGCGTCTATTTTCAGTTAGCATGTCACCACATTAAAATAATTGATTATGGAGGAAAAACATTGAATATTATTGATTACGGATTTGATTACAATATGATTTCTGACAGCTGCAGCGGTATTCCGGCAAGAATAACCTCTGTCCACAAGGGGCGATTCGGGATCGTGTCCGACTACGGCGAGGGTTTCGCTCAGCTTAAGGGTACACAGTATTATTTCGAGGACGGCGTTTTCCCGACAGTAGGCGATTTTGTGCTGATCGATTACAACAGGGACGGCGACAGCCGTATAATTAAAACACTTGAACGCAGAACTTTTTTTCACGCCGTGATCCGGACAAGGGCAGAGGTGAACAGGCAATTGCCGCTAATTTTGACTATGTGTTCATTATGCAGTCGATGAATCATGATTTCAATTCAAGGAGGCTGGAGCGATATCTGACTGCCGCGCGTCAGTCGAAAGCTGAGCCTGTTATCGTACTAACAAAGGCTGATCTGACCGATGATTATCTGCCCTGTATTCTTGATGCAAGCAGCGTAGCAGAGGGCGTGAAAATCTGTATTGTCAGTTCCAGGACCGGTTATGGAATGAATGAGCTTATGCCATATCTCAGGAAGGGAAAGACTCTTGTTTTACTTGGTTCGTCAGGAGTGGGCAAATCGAGCCTTGTAAACGCTCTTGCAGGTGAAGAAATCATGGATGTGAACAGCATAAGAGAAGATGACAGCAAGGGCAGACATACCACAACCCACCGTGAGCTTATCATGCTTAAAAACGGTGTAATGATTATCGACACCCCGGGTATGCGTGAGCTTGGTATGTGGGATGTAAGTGAGGGTCTGGGCGATGCTTTTTCAGAAGTTGAAGCCCTTGCAAAGCTGTGCAGATTCCGTGACTGCAGTCATGGTACTGAACCGGGCTGTGCAGTGCGTGAAGCTGTCAGAAACGGTGAACTTGATGAGAAACGTCTTGAAAGCTACAAAAAAATAAAAGCCGAAGCAAAGTACAGTGATAATTCTGCTGATTATCGAAGACAGAAAGAACAGTTTTTTAAAAGTATTGCCATAAGTGAAAGAAAAAAGAAAAAGGATGTGTATTGAGAAGGATACAACTTAATTTACTGATCGGTTTCAGCATTACCCGGATAGCACTGACCGGATGAGGAAAATTTATCATAAAACGAAAAGAGGAATTCAGAAAATGATTTATGCAGAACATCTTAGAAAGGAATTTAAAAAAACAGTCAAGGAACCCGGTCTGAAAGGAAGTTTCAAGGCTCTTTTCAGACCTCAGAAAGAGATAGTCGTAGCGGCTCAGGATATCAGCTTTCACGTTCCTGAAGGGGAAATACTCGGATTTATCGGTCCGAATGGTGCAGGAAAATCTACGGTTATAAAAATGCTTACAGGTATATTAACTCCTACAAGCGGTGAATGCAGGATAAACGGCAAAATTCCGCAGAATGACAGAAAAAATTACGTCAGGGAAATAGGTGCGGTTTTTGGTCAGAGAACTCAGCTGTGGTGGGATCTTCCTTTGCAGGAAACATATCTTGTGCTGAAAGAGATATATGAAGTGGATGATGCAAAATTCAGGAAACGAATGGATTTTCTGAATGAAGTTCTTGAACTCGAAAAATTCATCAAATCTCCCGTAAGAACTCTTTCACTCGGTCAGAGAATGAGGGCGGATATAGCTGCTTCAATGCTTCATAGTCCGAAAGTCCTGTTTCTCGATGAGCCGACGATCGGACTTGATGTTGTAGTCAAGGATAATATCCGTCAGGCAATCATGAAAATAAACAAGGAAGAAAAAACAACTGTGATTCTGACAACACATGATATAAGTGATATCGAGCTTCTTTGCGACAGAATCGTTATGATAGACAAGGGAAAAAATGTTTATGACGGTTCACTTCACGAACTGCGTGAAAACTTCGGCCAGACAAGAGAGCTTGTTTTTGAAACGGATAATGCTTCAATGCTGAATGAAGAACAGTTCAGAAATGGTCTTAAGCTCAGCGAAAGCGACCTTGTTATCGAAAGGAAAAAGAACAGCTTCAAGGTAAGATTCAACAGCACAAAGATCCCTGTCGGCGAAATGCTCAGTCATACACTTTCACTTACCAGAGTAAAGGATATTTCTGTAAAGGATGCCGACATTGAGGAGATTATCCGTAACCTTTACAGAAAGGGGGAAACCTCTGATGAATAAAATAACAAAGCGTTATGTGCCTTTTATGAAGGCAGGTGTACAGAGCCTTATCATATACAGAATGAATTTTTTGGGCTTTGTTATAGGTGGTCTTATTTACTGCTTTGTAATGTTCTATCTGTGGAAGGCTGTGTTTGATTCAAACGGAGGAGGAATGTTTCTCGGCTTTTCTATGACAGATATGGTGATATATCTGTTTTTGTCAAATACGACCAGCCAGCTGGTATTCAGCTCGGTAAGCAATCAGATCGGGGAAGAAATAAAGGACGGAAGTATTACAATGAGATTGCTCAAGCCTGTCAATACAGACCTCAGCTATATGTTTGCCGAACTCGGTGAAGTCCTGATGAAGGTTGCCGTGCTTGTTCTTCCGATGATACTGGGACTCGAAATATACAGATTCTGTGTGACAGGTACAGTCTGTTTCAATGCAGTGAATTTTCTGCTATATCTGCTGAGTTCTGTGCTTGCATACATAATATCGTTCAGAGTTAATCTTTGTTTCGGATTCATAGCATTCTATGTAAAGAATCTCTGGGGTATAGGCATTCTGAAAAACAGTATGATCGGTTTTCTGTCCGGTTCACTGATACCGCTTGCCTTTATGCCTGACGGACTGAGAATATGTCTTGAATACATGCCGTTTGCCTCTATGGGCTATACTCCTGTTATGCTGTATATGGGAAAATACGGAGTTTATGAAATACTTTTCCGTATCGGACTTCAGATCATATGGGCGGTTCTGCTGTATGGTCTGTCAAAGCTTATCTGGTTCGGTGCGATAAAAAAACTATGCATTCAAGGAGGCTGATAGTATGAAACGCATATGGAAAATATACAGACTGCTTGCAGCTCAGAATCTCAAGCGGATTATGGAATACAGGGCAGATTTCCTTACAGGGGCTGTGAGTTTTCTTATTGATCAGGCAATAGGAATTGCTTTTATATTTATTATTTTTACGCAGATACCTCAGCTTGCAGGTTTTACATTCGAGCAGATTCTCTTCATATACGGTTTTTCTCAGATACCAAAGGGACTGGATCATCTGCTTGCAGACAATCTATGGTGTGTAGGATACTTTATTGTAAGAAAAGGAGATTTTGATAAATATCTTATCAGACCAATAAATCCGCTGTTTCATGTAATAGCCGAAACCTTTCAGGTCGATGCGGTTGGTGAGCTGATTGTGGGAATAGGTCTTCTGATCTATGCTGCTCCGAATGCAGGACTGCATATTACAGTGTGGACGGTTCTTCTGTCGGTCATTGCAGTTCCCTTTGCAGCACTGATATATACCTCGCTCAAGATCATGACTTCAGCACTTGCTTTCTGGATAAAGAGCAGCGGCTTTATAATTCAGATGATCTACGGAATGAACGAGTTTTCAAAATATCCTACAACTATATACAGCCTGCCGGTAAGGATACTGGTTACATACATTATTCCGTTTGCATTTACCGGTTATTACCTTTCATTATATCTTCTTACAGGAACTGATCCGTGGTTCAATATCGGCGGTGTGATCCTGGTATCATCTGTATTATTTGTTATTTCAGTTCTGATATGGAATAAGGGTATTTCGGCTTACGAAAGTG
>ONRO01000332.1 GCA_900320235.1 uncultured Eubacteriales bacterium | reverse complement strand
TGATAAAAAGACTTTTCATCTGGTTGTTATTGTAGTTTACTGGCAATACAAAGATAAAAGCGTATTCTGTCTTTCAAAGAGAAAAAACGGGCAGACGGATTCTGCTGAAAAAAGGAAACGCTGTTTTATTCATGACCTGTAACGAAGCAAGGAACAAAGTCCCCTGAAAAACACAAAAGGTGTATATAATCAGTGTTTACCCGACATAATTTTCTGAATTTTTCTAATTATAACATTATTATATGTAATAATCTATACCCGAAAAGCAGTTTTTGTTCCGTTTGACATTAATAGTTAAATAAGCAGCCGTACCGGTGTATGATACGGCTGCTGTCTGAAAATAATGTCAGATCAAGTCCATTCTATATGTTATTATACGTTGTAACCGTTTGACTTAAGATAGCTGAGAGTATTAGAATAATCATTTGTGATATTGAACTCAAATGTATGAGGGCTGTAAATGAATAATTCACTGTGATTATTGATATTATCAGGATATTGAAGGTCAATAAATAAATAACTGTCTCCGAAAAGCTTATCAGAATAATTCTCCTTGGTTGTGGAATAGTTCATAAGCTTGTTCTTGCTGAAATTCTTGTCTGCAAGGACATCCTTTCTGATCGCCTCAATAAGTCCGTTCAAAAAGGCTTCGTCTGTACTGAGAGAATCAGTGCTGTCAGGAGTATAAGTGTATGAAGCGGACATAGAATCATTATTACCGTAAATTTCCTCTGCGTTACAATGTGTGATATAAGCTTTTTCCGGAAGTATGCCGTCTATTTTCAGACCATCCTCTCTCCAGAGAACCGGGTTGATCAGTTTTTTGTATTCATCAGATGAGTAAAGCTTTTTGAGAAGACTTTCAATCTTGTCACAATCATAATAATTCATATTGAAATAACCGATTGCAAAGCTCCTGTTAGTTGTGAAACCAAGCTTTTTGTGGTATACAAAGTTGAAATAAGTATTCATCGTCAAAGGATATTTCGAGTTTGTACTGTAATAGTCATCGGAATAGTAATAATCAGAGTAAAAATATCTATTGTTGATGTTAGTTGAACCGATTTTGTACGGGCGCTGATATTCTTTGTTTATACCATCAATAATAAGCGCATGTATTTCTGTCACGGTTTCAATATTTTCTGGATCGCTGTATGTAAAGCGGCTGTCTGAATAATCATAACAACCGAATGCGACGCTGCTGATATTTGAAGCAGAGGGGACATAGCAATCAATGCCCATTCCGGTTGAAAGAAGAATTACAAAGCCGATTACAGCAACAGTTGTACAGATATATGAGATAACCGAAGAAAGGAATTTTCCCTTGAAGCCTCTTGAGAAAATAAGATGTAAAATCAGGAATGAAACGAATCCCACAAGGATATACCAGAAGCTGAATACAAAAATGGTAGATGAATCTGAGCTGAGGGAATAGGCTGCTGTCATGCCTGCAAAACCGCCGCCGAGAACAGATATTCCGACTTTGATGACGGTCGGGAGCCATTTGATATTGAATTCATTCTGAGCAGTTTCAGCCCTGCGATTTTTAGCTGCAAAATAACCGAGCAGTATAATGCCAGCTGTGAAGACAGTACTCCAGATAATTGTTGTCCATAAAGCTGTTATGTGGCCGCCAAAGTAATAAAAATCAAGAAAATAACCGAATCCCATCGGGCAAAACAGGGTTATGACAGGGGTATTGAAAAGCTGTTCAAATGAGTTTCCGGGTATCATGGATGATGCAATACTCCAGAATACTGTTATTACGCCGATGTATATCGCATTTGCGCCTAAGATAATGATATTGGAATCAAGTTTTGTGCCGCAGCAGTATACGATAAGAACAGAGAAGCTGTAAACAGCGACAATACAGATTAATCCGAAAATAATGTAGCAAAGATCGGCTATCACTGCATCGGCTGACCGGCAGGTCATAACCGTGACAATAAGAGAGCCAACTGTAAATGGGATCACAACAGAGAGTATTCCGCCGGCAAGATGTGAAAAATACAGAGTGCCTCTTGTAGACGGGATAGCGCCGAACATATCAGTGCTGCGTTTGTTATGAAGGAATGAAAAAGTATGTGTTGCAGAAACAAGTGAAAATAAGATAGCTCCGATCTGTGCGATAAATATCGAAATGTAGCCGCCCTGTTCAATAGTAGTGTTTATTGTCTGGGCATTATTCATGTTGTGGTTAACATTAGCTGCTATTTTTGTAATTGCATACAGATCGATAACTATTCCGACAACCATCAGAACCGAAAAGACGATCATAATTGAGTTGTTTCTTACAAATGCCCATTTAAAAAGTTTTCCGAAATGATTATTTTTCGAGGATGTTGTTGATGTCATAACCTACCGCCTCCATTTCACTGATAAATACTTCCTCAAGAGTAAGCGGAAGCATTTCAAAATAAACAGGCTTGTGTGCCCTGATTTTTTCCTCTATCATCTGACCGTCGCCTCTTATTGTCAGCATCAGCATTCTGCCCTGATTTTTCATGCTGATCAGATCGAGGTCCTTTAAAAACTCCTGATCCTTTTCATTTTCAAGGATAAGCTGAATACGGTGTATTCCGAGTTTAGCTTCATCAAGCTCTTTTTCGAGAATGATACCGCCTTTATGTATCAGACCGATATGATCGCAGACATCCTCAAGTTCCCTGAGGTTGTGAGAAGCGATAATAACAGTCGTTTTGTTTTCAGCCACAAGTTCCATGATAAGCTTTTTGATAAGCTGTCTTACAACGGGGTCAAGTCCGTCAAAGATCTCATCAAGAAGTATATACTTCGGGCAGACAGAAAGTGCGATCATAAGAGCAGCCTGACGCTGCATTCCCTTTGACATATTGACTATCCTGTCCTTTGTGCCGATAGGGAAGATAGTGCAGAGTTTTCTGTATTTTTCCTCATCCCAGGTGGAGTAAAGGTCCCTGTAAAATTTCACAAGGTTGTCCACGGTTGAATTATTGTAGTAATACGGATAATCAGAAATAAAAAAACATTTTTCCTTTACTGCAGGATTTTCAAATGTACATTCTCCGTCTATTTCAGCGCTGCCCTCATCGGGTTTGAAAACGCCTGATATTATCCTGAGCAGGGTTGATTTACCCGAACCGTTTGACCCGATCAGCCCGAAGACTGACCCCTCCGGAACTGTGAATGACATATTTTCAAGCGCAGTTTTTTCACCGAAGCGTTTTGTAATATTCTTTATTTCAAGCATTAGCTTTTGCCACCTCCGTTATAGATTACATCAGCAATATTCACAACATCATCGTATGGTATACCAAGGTTGTAAGCTGTTTTGATTTCCTTTCTGACTCTTTTCACAGCATTCTCCTTGAGCCCTGCAAGCATTCCTGAGTTATCGCTGACAAACGAGCCTTTGCCGACGGACGAGTAAATATATCCGTTCTGTTCGAGCAGCTGATAGGCTTTTGAAACGGTATTCGGATTGATACCCAGTGTTGAGGCAAGTTCCCGTACAGCTGCAAGCTTTTCGTGCGGAGAAAGTATTCCGAGTGAAATCTCCTTGACTACTTCATTGTATATTTGCTGATAGATGGGATCACCGCTCTGATAATTAATATTGAACATACTGAACAAGCTGATTCCTCCTTTCATGAAATACAGTTTTCCTGTGTATTACACTGTATGATACACAATCCGGTAAAATAATATGTTTTAATGATAAAAAACTCTGAAAAACGGCATTAAAACTGGATTTTGAATATCTGCGTTCACAGGAAACAGAAATTTATATTGTCTGATTGTACTACATCAATTAGTACAATTTAAATATAGCATACTGTATTGGATCTGTCAATAGCTTTTCAGGATTTTTAAAAAAAGCTTTTGAGCAGGTCATTCTTCAGTGCAGTTGTGAATAATAATTGTACAGCCCGGAAAATGAAAAGAGGTCATGTACATTGAATGAAGGCGGAAAAGAATACAGCACCTGTCACTTTGAATCTGGCAGGCTGTCAGTTACAGAATACATTCCTGTGCGAAGCAGCACACAGCAGAAGATATTCAGCAGTGAGATCACAGAATTATGTCTTGATATTCTCAGAGAGTATCATGGGAGAGATGCAGATGATAGGAATATACTGCCGTCAGTCAGTCGATAAAAAGGACAGCATTTCAATCGAACAGCAAAGGGATACATGCGTCAGGGTAATAGGAGATGCAAAGTACACAGTATTTTCAGACAAGGGATATACGGGAGCAAATACAAACCGGCCGGGTTTTGAGAAAATGATGAAGGCTGTTGAAACGGGTATCATCGAAAAGGTTATAGTATATAAGGTGGACAGGATAAGCCGTTCTCTGCTTGATTTTGTCGGTATATACAGCGAATTTGAAAAGCGTAGGGTCGAATTTGTATCCTGCTGTGAGCAGTTTGATACTTCAAATGCAATGGGAAAGGCAACTTTGCAGATAATCATGGTTTTTGCAGAGCTTGAGAGGAATATGATACAGAAACGAGTGAGGGATAATTTCTATGAGCGTGCAAAGAAAGGGCTGTATCTTGCCGGAGCTGCACCATATGGTTTTCAGAGAAAGGAGATCATCATTGACGGCATTCACACACATATGCTTGAGCCGGAAAGTGAACATCCTGAAAAGCTGAGCAATGTCAGATGGATGTATACTGATTATCGTCTGAACAGGAGTCTGGGCAGGATCGCAAAGATACTGAACGGAAAAAAAGCCCTGACAAACAGGGGCAAGCCTTTCACAGCGGTATCAGTAAGCAGGATTCTGCGCAATACAGTGTATGTCCGTGCAGATGTTGAGGTATATAAGTATCTTGCTTCAAAGGGAGCGGAAATGAATCAGCCGGTGGAAAATTATGTCGGTATTTTCGGCTGCACGGTATACGGAAGGCGGAAGGGAAAGACAGTAAGGAAGTTTTCTGATCTCAGGGGAGAGAATGTCCAGATGAATCTGCACGAGGGAATAATTACTTCGTCAGAATGGCTTGCTGTCCAGAAAGAGCTTGACAGAAACAAGCCGTTGAGCCGCAGCGGGAAAAGCAGCAGTACATGGCTCACAGGGCTTACAAAATGCAGGTTCTGCGGAAAGGGAGTCACAGTTGTCGGCGGACAGAAAAACGGCAGGCGTTATCTTAGCTGCGGAGGAAAGAAAGAACACAGCTGTCAGGGACGAACGGCTTGCATGACCTTTGATGAAATAGAATCCGCAGTAAAAAACAGTCTTATAGCCAGAATAAAAGGCTTTGAATTTTCGGAAAGAGGTTTCACGGCGGAAGAAAACGAGCTGAAGATCAGGCTTGAAAAAAACAAGGCAGAAGCAGAAAAGCTTCTTGATAAGGTAGCGGATGCAGGGGAGAGCCTGATGCATTATATAAATGAAAGAATAGAAATGCTTGAAGCCGGGAGCAGGAATATCATGGAAGAGCTGAAGAAGCTGCATGAGCAGGCAGGAACAGAACAGGATGCTGAAAAAATAAGGCAGACACTGACAGAATGGAATGAGCTGAGCTTCAATGAAAAGAAACTGACAGCACAGGCATTCATAGAAAAGATTGTTGTAGGTGACGGAACGATAGAAATTATGTACAGATAAAATGTTCCGCTGAATATCAGACACTCGGTTATTATCCTGTTTTCTTTTATATCCTTATGTGATAGAAAAGACCGTATGTCGATGTACAGCGGACTTGAAGTCAGAGTACCTCTGTGCGATTACAGAATAGTTGACTATGCATATAATATGCCGTGGAAGCTGAAAGCTCTCGGCGGCAGAGAAAAGGGAATTGTGCGGGCTGCATTCAGGGGATTGCTGCCGGACAGCATAATTGACAGGAAGAAAAGTCCATATCCGAAAACACACAATCCGCTTTATTTTGAGCTTTGTGCCGGAAAAGTCAGGGAAATACTGTCTGACAGCAGCAGTCCGCTTTCTGACATCATTGATAAAAGCGGAGTGGAAGCGATAATAAATGACCCGGAGAAGATATCTTCACCATGGTATGGTCAGCTGATGCGAGCACCGCAGATACTTGCATATATCATACAGCTTGACTACTGGTTCAGGAAATACCATGTTACTATTGTCTGAAGAAAGCTCATTCCATTCCGTAAACAGAAAGCTTGAGATCACTACCGCAGACTGCTAGGAAGATATCCGAAGGTCTGCCCAGTCCCTGAAGCTTCAGCTGTTTTTTCAGCCAGGTCTCATCAAGACCCATTCTTTTCAGATTTCCCCGCATTATTCTTCCGTCCATGATAAGCTCAGTATCGATCGAATCATTTTCAGGGCGCAGACCGATATCCTCAGGCTGGAGAGGACGGCTTGAGCTGACCGGAAGAATAGTAAGCTTGCCGTTATACTCATAGACAGCGGTCGAAATGTCACTCAGGTGAAAATAACCTTCCTGTCTGCAAAGAAGCATAAATTCGCTGAGTTCGAGCTTTGCTTTTTTCATATTTTTTCGGTAGATTTTTCCCCGGTTCATAATTATCGTAGGAGTACCGTTGATAAATTTTCTTGCTTTTGGAAATTTTCTTGTAACAGCTCCGAGAACAACAGTTACTGCACCGAAGACAAGCATTGAGATTGCAGGTTTCCACCATGGCTTATCAAGAGTTGTTGCAAGTTCTGCGCCGATCGAGCCAAGTGTTATACCGGTGATATAATCAAATAGTTCAAGCTGGGATATTTGTTTATGGCCGATAAATTTTGCGATAACGAAAAGCATAAAAGCGGAAAACAATGAAGCGGTTATTACTTTCAGATATTCCATAGCTGACCTCCATGAAATGAATTAATAAAAAGAGCATCGTGTATGCATAGAATAGTTTTTCCTGAAATTCCTGTATTATACTTTTTCTGTTCAGAAATGTAATAATACAATTCAGGATTTCATAATATTTTTCAGGAGGGATTTTATGCTGCAAAGAAACAGACCGTCAGCAAAAGCTGTTATCAGGGGAGGAGAAAGCTGTCCGCAGATATGCGGAGAGGTTTTGTTTTTCCAGACAGGGAATAGTGTAACAGTGAGGGCTGATATTTCAAATCTTCCGGACAGCTGTTCAATGTTTCACGGTTTTCATATTCATGGGGGTGACAGCTGCGGCGGAAAGGATTTTTCTGCTTCAGGCGGACATTTTGACCTTGATGAAAAGCCGCATCCGATGCATTCAGGAGATATGCCGCCGCTTCTTTCATATAACGGACATGCATTTATGGAGTTTCGTACAAACCGTTTCAGTGTATGCGAAATCACAGGGAAAACGGTTGTTATACACAGCGGAACAGATGATTTCAGAACACAGCCGTCAGGAAATGCAGGAGAAAAAATAGCCTGCGGACTGATCTGCCGGTGTTAGAAAAGTTCTGATCTGTTCACAGACCGTGTCATTTATCAGCCGGTTACAGCAGTTTTATTGCAGAAAAAAACGTGCAGCCGCATTAATAAAGTGCGGCTACACGATTATTTTAACCTATAAAGAACTGAGTCCAGTAAAGTACTCCGCCGCTTGAAAAGCAGCCTGTACCAAGTTTAGTAAAAGAAGACGACAGAATATTTCTGCGGTGTCCTTCAGAATTCATCCAGCCGTTTACCACCTGCTGAGGGTCAGCATAGCCGGACGCAATATTTTCTCCTGCTGTATTATAGGATAAGCCAAGCTGTTTTGCTGCAGTAAAGCATGAGCTACCGTCAGGTCTTGTATGGGAAAATGACTGAACGATTTCCTTTGCTCTGATATGAGCAGCAGCAGTTGCACCCTCGTCCTTCTGAAGAGCGGAAAGGCCATTTTTTGCACGTTCTGCATTTACAAGTCTTATGACCTCATCTTCAAACGCAGTATTGAAGCCGCTTTCTGACTGAGTTTTATCAATCTTTGTTTCAGGGGCTGATGCGGGTATATTACTGGTGATATTATCCTGTGCCGGCTTTGTCTGATCCTGTTTTGTCAGGTTGTTTGCGGTAATTTCCGTTGTTTTCTGAGGCTGGCTGGTATTACATCCTTCTCCGATACATTTTTTGATGTCCGGGAGAAAACTTATTACAGCTGATCTGCTGCAGTTCCCGTCCTTACATATGTCGCTGACAAGTTTCTGAATACTTTTACAGTCCTCTGAATCACAGTTTACTGTTGATGTTATCAGAATATTCTTACAGTCTGCTGCACTGACTGCACCGTTGTAAGCGGCACAGCTGTTAACAGCATTACTGCCGACAGTCCGGCTGACAGGATCTTTGAAGATATTTTCATAAAAAAACTCCTTTCAGTTTATGTATTAACCGGCGGTATTCCGCCTTCTTTATGATAACTCTTTATAATGTGACAATCAACGCACAAATTCAGGAAATGCTGTAATAATAAGGCAACTCTTCACGGTCTATGCAGTGTGTAAAGAGTGAGTCGGGAATCAGGGGTAATACAGGAAGATTAGTTTCGTGTGAGCGTGGTTGGCTTGGTTAAGCTGAAAACTTGGTAAGTTG
>ONRO01000292.1 GCA_900320235.1 uncultured Eubacteriales bacterium | reverse complement strand
TTTTCTACAAATTGTAATATCTTGTTTCCGATGATTCCCATTATTACTTTATCCTGCTAAAGAAATATTACAGTTTGTTGATTTTTTGACAATCATCTTATTTCAGGTATTATCATAACTTTAGAAAATTTTTTTAATTATTCTTTCGCAACTATTATTTCCGGCTGGTTCTTCAGATATATTTTTCAATTTCAGCAAAATTTCTGCCTTTTTTACTTGTTCCGGTAATACCGATATACTTTACTTTTCCTTTTCCGCGCAAAGATAATTTTTCTCCGCCTTTCAGTTCTCTTGAAACATTATCGCAAAGCTGCCAGTCTACGCTTACAAGTCCCTTTCTGATCGCTTCTGCCGCCTTTGTTCTTGAAAGTCCGAAGCATTCCGCACAGATACTGTCAAGTCTCGGAGAGCTGATATTTACTGATTTTTTTACTGTTTCGGGTCGAGGAACATCTGAAAGTGCTGTTTTGCTGAGCCTGATCTTATATCTGCCTATTTTTTCAAGATTAATTTCCACAAAGTCTGCAACTGATCTGTGGCAGAAAAACAACGCTCCGTTTTCCTGCATTATAATATCCCCTGTCATTTCACGCTTTATTCCAAGACCCATCAGCGCTCCGAGAACATCACGGTGCGTCAGTTCAGATTCCTGTGCCGTTGACTGCGCCCTGTACAGTTCAAGAGGCGCACCCTCATCCTGTTCATATTCTGCTGTACAGATACGGCACATTCTTCTTTCTGCGTCCTCATATCCGCCGTCAAAGCTTATCATACCATAAAACTCTGTCACTCTGCCGATAAGTGTCTGTTCCGCCGGTGTCAGAAAATGGGAATATAACACTGTATATGTCCTCTCGCTTCTTCTGATGAGATCTTCAATTTTTCTGAGCAGTATTTTTTCATCCTGACTCATGGTATATTTATTTGTAAAATCCATAGCTTCTCCCTGTCTTTTTTTCAGGAACACATTATCCTTTTCATCAAATTCTTATTTCTATTGTTATGTGTTCTTTTTAATGCTATAATTAGTATATCATATTTAAGTAAAGGAGTTGTACATATTTGAAACGAAAAATTATTATTTTTTCATCAATGCTTATCGCATTTTCATTATTATGCGGCTGCGATTATTTTTCTTTGCCGGAAGGGCTGTCTGAAAGCTCTGACTCCAAGGAAAGTATTTCTGAAAGCTCTGTTCTTTCACCATCTGAAAGCTCAGATGAAGAATCCTCTGAAAATTCCGATGAATCTTCTGCTGACGAATCATCTGCGGCAGAGTCTTCTGTGGAAGAAAGCCCGGAGACCTCATCAGCTGAAGAATCTTCTGCTGAAAAAAGCTCAGACGTTTCTGCAGAAAGCTCAGCTGAAACAAGCAAAACCTCCGATAGTGAACAAGCACTTTACTATCTCAACGATTATGCATTAAAAATGGAAAAGAGCGGCACTCAGACCTTTGACGGCCAGGCTATTAATAACAATTCACCTCTCATATGGAAAGTCAACAAATACTTAGTCGATGATTTCAATTCTGACGGCAGTCCTGAACTTGTGATTCAGTATTATGTCGGCCCAAATAAGGATTGGAGTGAACAGGGTATTGCTCTCGAAATTGTAAAATACGACGGCAATGATTATGTATCTTACAAGCGCTCAAATGATTTTTCCTCATATGTCCGCCTTGCCGGGGCCGGCTATGCTCCGCATGAGATCGTTGACGAGCTTTTTATCGACAATAGCGGCAATCTTTCCATACTCGCAACAAAGACTTCCGGTACAAGCCCTGTTTCTGCTGTATACGATATCTATCATCTGAACGGCGATTCTGTTGTACAGCAATATGATCTGCGCGTTTCCAAGGAAAGTTACCAGGGAATGGATACGATTACCGATATCAGTCATGCCGCCTTTGCTGTTATAGAGGACTTTCCTTACACATACCGTTTCTATATTGAGACTGCCTCAGGAAGCCGGACCTTCATGACTCTGCAGGCCGGCGCAGGTATGCACCGTGCAATGCTTGAGATCCAGCCTCAGGCTGACTTTGCTGTTGATGATGCCGTAGTTCACGACCTGGAACGTAATTATAATTATGACACAACTCAGATCAATTTCTGCGACATTGGTCTTGCTGATCAGGCATTCAACGCAAAATTCCCGTCAGGTGCTCCACTTCCGGACTAAACATCAGTTATATTAAAATTTCCCTGCCTGTCTTTCAAATAAAGACAAGCAGGGTTTCCTTTTTGTATTATATATTAGTTTTATACTATTTGTATTATACAATTTGTTATTTACTATATTTATGTACAGTTTGTATTATAATATTTGTAAAATATACATATAGTATTATATTATTTGTAAAATATACATAGCGTATTATACTATTTGTTTATTATACAATAAGTATTATACATAAGGTTATTTTAGTCTGATATTTTACGTATTGTATTATATATACTAATTGTATTATTTTTAATTATATTATACTATTTGTATTATACAATTTGTAATTATCATTAACTATTTTACCATTTGT
>ONRO01000085.1 GCA_900320235.1 uncultured Eubacteriales bacterium | reverse complement strand
GAACTGAGTGCCTCTCCAAGTTCACGGAGATTATATTCAGGATTCTCAAGTCTCAGGAGTGCAAGCTCACGAAGATCATCACTCAGATATTCAAGACCTTTTGTATTTTTAATTTTTTCAATTGCAATTATCTGCTTTGCAGCGGCCGCGGCAGTTTTATTACTGTTTGCGGTTTCAGAATTTATCTGTCTGTTGACCTTATTTCTGACCGACTTGTATATCTTTCTCTGGACAAGCTCCAGCGAGGACATCGGTGCTCCCATATATGTCAGCAGATCTGCAATATTATCGCTGCCCTTGATATAGACAACATAACTGCCCTTTCTGCGTACAACATTCGGCTCAGTTGTGATAATACCTGTTTCGCTCAGCACCCTGCTGAGATCTCCGGCAAGCTTCATATGAGGAACTGCAAATTCCAGATGATAATCCTTTTCCGGATCAGTCACGTTCCCGCAGACAAGAAAAGCTCCTCTGATAAAAAAAGGAAAACTGTTTTCTTCTTCCATATTTGAGCGATTGATCCGCAGGTTCGGTGCATCAGGAGAATGTCCGAAAAGCTCAAATATTCTGCTGCAATCATTCTGATCAGGAATTCTGATATTGAATATCTTTCCCTCGCTCCCCTTTTTAGTAAGTGTAACAGCAATATCTGTTATTACAGAAGCAAACGAAGAAACTCTTTCCGAATAATATGATGCCGCTGCATGACATTCAGTCGAAAAGCTTATGGCAGACGGTGTGAATACCTTAGTAAACAGCACCATACCATATACCATTGCACGCATTTCTTCATCTGAACCTACTTCAGCTGTGCATAATTCTTTTTTTGTATCCTTTGAAAATGACATTTTATGACCTCTCAGGGATCCTTGTATTTCTGACCTGTCAATGCTTATTTATATCTCTGTGATGAACTATTGTACGCTGACCGCTGTCAAGAAGATGCTTATAAAGTACTCTTGTCAATGTAACAGATCTATGCTTTCCGCCGGTACAGCCGACAGCTATTACAAGCTGACTCTTTCCCTCAGAACGATAAAGCGGCAAAGAAAAATCAACAAGCCCGATCATTCTTTCTGCATATCCCTTTGACTGTTCAAACTGCATCACATAATCAAAAACACAGGAATCAAGTCCTGTATGAGGCTTGAGATCAGGAATATAAAACGGATTCGGCAGGCATCTCACATCAAAAACAAGATCTGCTTCAGCAGGAAGTCCGTATTTGAATCCGAAAGACATACAGGTAACTGTAAGTCCGAGTGTAACATTCCCGAGGAACAGTGCAGTTATCCTTTCCTTCAGCTGAGTTGTTGACAGAAGAGATGTATCGATTACATAATCCGCCCTCGCCTTTACAGGCATAAGAAGCTCGCGCTCAAGCATTACCGCATTTTCGGTTGATGCAGAGTTTTCGCTGAGAGGATGTTTTCTTCTTGTTTCCTTGAATCGTCTTAGCAGAACATCATCTCTTGCATCGAGAAACAGTATCTTATATTTTTTATTTGCTGCCCTTAGCTTATCAAGAGAAGCAAAAAGATCATCAAAAACATCTCCTGCTCTGATATCTGTCACAACAGCGATCTTTTTCATATGCTCATCAGTTGATTTTTCGCAAAGCTCATAAAATATTGATACAAGCATCGGAGGAATATTATCTACACAATAATAGCCTATATCTTCCATATTTTTCATTGCTACTGACTTTCCTGCACCCGAAAGACCTGTTATGATTATAAATTCCATTGACCTCACCCTATTTTGCTGTTCCGGCACCACTTCTGCTCAGTGCGGATTCTTTATAAACTATCTGATTTATAGCTTTCAGACAAATCTGATCTCACATTCAAGCTCAACGCCGGTTTTTTCTTTTACAACGTCCTGCACTTTTTCAATCAGTTCCCTGACATCCTTTGCACTTGCCTTTCCGTTGTTCACAATAAAACCGCTGTGCTTTGTGCTCACCTGTGCGTCACCGACAGTCTCGCCCTTGAGTCCGCATTCCTCGATAAGTGCTGCTGCATAATAGCCGTCAGGACGCTTGAAAACACTTCCTGCACTTGGTCGGTTCAGCGGCTGTTTTTTCTTGCGCTTCTCCATCGTATCCTGCATAAGATAAAAAATCTCATTTTTATTTTTCGGACTAAGCTTAATTGTCACATCAAGTATTACTGCTTTTTTATCACTGTAAGCACTGTGACGGTATGAAAAATCCTGCTCACTTCCTTTGAGCTCTTTTATTTTTCCGTCCTCATCAAGATATCTTGATGAAACCACAATATCCTTCATTTCTCCGCCGTAAGCGCCAGCATTCATAAAGACTGCTCCGCCGACAGAACCGGGAATTCCCCAAGCAAATTCTGCTCCGCCAAGACCCTTGTTCTTTGCAAACAGACATACCTTCGCAAGACTCACACCTGCTCCGCAGCGTATCGTATCATCACCGTTCTTAGCGATTTCCTCAAAATCTCCGCCAAGCTTTATTACGACACCTTCTACCCCATCATCATTTACAAGCAGATTTGAGCCAAGTCCGATTATAAAATACGGTGTACCGCTTTCACGGCAGGCTGTTATAATATTTTTCAGAGACTGCTCGGTATTTACCTCACAGAAGCATTCTGTTTTTCCGCCTATGCGGAAACTTGTATGAAGACTCATCGGCTCATCAAAATAAGCATTGCAGTCCTCATTGATTATCAATTCTTTAAGTTCACTGGATATCATATTAATCTCCTTTCAGGGGAACTGAATATAGAATTCATTTTCTGGTAATTGCAACACTGATTCATAAAAATATATGTATTATTCAGTATTTACATAACAGTCATCAGAAATCGACCATTTTTACTTCATTTGCTTCTTCCTCAGGATATTCAAGTCCGAGTGCAGCAAACAGCTCTCTTGCGGCATTATATCCCATCTTTCTCTGACGGTTATTCATAGCTGCAACCTCAATGATAACTGCAAGATTTCGACCGGGCTTTACAGGGATAGTGACGATCGGCACCTGATTTCCAAGTATTTCTGTCATTTCACTGTTCATGCCCATTCTGTCATAAACCTTTTTATTATCCCAGAGCTCAAGATTAATGACCATATCAATTTTTTCAGTAAGCTTTACAGAACCCATACCGAAGATCCTTCTGGCATTGATGATACCAATACCTCTCAGCTCAATAAAATGCCTGATATTTTCAGGTGCTGAACCTATCAGGTTATTATTCGATACCTTTCTGATCTCAACAGCATCATCAGCTATAAGACGATGACCTCTCTTGATCAGCTCGATAGCTGTTTCACTCTTACCAACACCGCTGTCACCAACAAGAAGCAGACCTTCACCGTATACTTCAACAAGAACTCCATGTCTTGTAACTCTTGGTGCAAGCTCAATATTCAGAAAATTTACAAGAGCTGCAGAAACCGCTGATGTAGGCTCTGAAGTCCTGAGAACAGGAATCTTATATTTTTCCGCAGCCGACATCAGCTCTCCGTAAGGAATAATACCTCTTGTTACGATTATTGCCGGAGGCTGAAGCGAAAACAATCTGTCTATTACATGAAATCTCTGTTCAGAGCTGAACCTGTTGAGATAGCTGTTTTCCGTGTTTCCGAAGAGAATTATTCTGGCATTGTCAAAAAAGTCAAGGAAGCCAGTAAGCTCAAGACCCGGACGGGTCAGATCCTTTGAAAATATTTCAATGCTTTCCGGATCATTAGGCATATATGAAACATCAAGTCCTATATCCTTTATTACCTTTGAAAGCTTGACCGAAAACTTCTGTTCCAAAATAAGCACCTGCTTTCTGTTATTATTAGTTACAGCCTATGCTGCAGAAAAGAAACCGTCATAGAGTTCCTGTCGTAAATTTACTATTCTGAAAAATCATTCCAGCAGCAGACAGCTGAAATACTGCTGTTCAGAATACACTATTATAAATTATACCATATTTTCAGAGTGTTTAAAAGCCCTTTTTGTATTTTCTGCCAGCCTCAGAGCACAGAAAAGCCGTACAGTACGCTTATATGAGCATTCCCGGGGATCATTTGATTTTCGATAATCCGAGTGCTGTTCAGAAATTATCAATCCGGAAAATCATATCCCCTTTTCAATTGTAACATGATCATTAAATGCCTTTTGAGCGTTTGCGTAGACCTTTTCCATACATTTTGCCATATAAATACAGTTAAGTCCCTTCAGGCTGTGCCTTACGATATATTTCATTTTCTCACGCTTTTCCCTGTCAAAATACGAAAGCTGCTTCAGATACCTGACAAATTCCTTTTCATTTTTATATGCAAATCCGTTTACACCGTCTCGTATCATACTGTAAACATATTTTTCCTCGTCTTCCTTAACCATAACAGGAAGACCGCATGCCATTGCTTCCGCAAATGACATTGACATCAGTCCGTCCTCTGCTGCACTTATATATATATCACATGCTGAAAAAACCTCAGGCATGATACTGTTTGCAAGTGTTCCGGCGAAATGTATCCTGTCAAGCAGATGATATCTGACACATAGCTTTTTCAGATATGCTGTTTCTGTTCCGTCGCCTACTATCAGAAAATGAATATTATCCTCATATTTCAATCTGCGCTTGAATGTGTTAATGATATGATCGAGGCGTTTTGCAAGACTCAGATCTCCTGCAAATACAGCTACGGTAGCATTTTTCGGAATACCGAGCTTTTTCCTCATTTTTATTACGGCTGAATAATTTGAATTATTGTAATTGAAGCGCTTTTTATCAGTTGCCACAGGTGTCAGAAGTACTTTTCTTTTTCTTCCGGCCGAGCGAAGAAAAACTGCTGCTCTTTTATTTGTTGAAGTAACAGCCTGTGCGTTATCGATCATATCACAGAAATGACGTCTTTCAAAAAATGTTTTTATTCTCCATAGAATCGGGTGTCTGTTTGCAAATCGGTCTGCATAATTATCCAGAACCGAAAATACAACAGGACAGCGCAGTCTGTCAGCAATAGATATTCCCATATATCCGATCTTTGTATCAGTCAGTATATGTATTATATCAGGTCTGAATCGCTCAAGAAATTTTACAACATGGACATCATTAATATTTCTGCATTCATATCCATATTTATTACGGCATTTCCTTGCAGGACATCTGATCACCCCTCTGCGGACGGATGCCTGTTCAGTATGTACAGATGAAGTAACAATAAGCACCTTATGACCTCTGCCTTCAAGACCCTTTTTCAGGACCTGCGCATATGTCGATATTCCGCTTATATGTGGAGACAGCACCTCTGTAAAAATAGCTACATTCATAACAATCACCAAAAAAATAATTATCTTTTATATTATAACATAAAAAATAAACTATTTAAACATTTTTTTGCAAAAATAATTGTATGTTATTCTTATGAACGATAAATGGCACAGAGCATTGCCCTGTGCCATTTATCAAAAGGAATAAAAAGAAAAAAGGAAAAAGGAAAGAAAAGGAATAATCGATTGTAAACAGTCAATTATTCTCTCTTGTAATCAGAATAATGACAATTCTTGTATCAAAATAATACTGTTTCCTCGTCTGTATATATACTACATCAATTTTACTAATTTGTCAAGTAATTTTTATTTATTTCTTATAAGTTTTTGGATTTTATTGCTATTAATGGTTTTTTAAGTATTCAGACACATTCTATTTTATGACATATAATTCCTCAAGAACAGTATCAGGAGTAAGTTTCTTGAGCTTATTTCCTTTTTCATCAGTACCGTTTTCTGAATATATTATCTCTGAACTGCTATTCATATCCGGACTTTTATAATACAGATTATCATACAGCTTTTCTATATCGTAATATTCCATTACCTGTGCAACTGTAACTTTTGATGCATACTTCAGTCTTTCAAAATCATCATATCCGCTTATTTCCGGCCAGTTTATTTTCTTTCCGCTCAGTGACTTTGTATTATTTGTGATCTTTCCTGAAACAATGGCATTAAATACATCCTGACACATACGATCTACATTATCTGCTGCTTTTTGCCCATCTGAATTTAAAATCATTTCAGACTTATTATCAAATCCGGATTCTGCAATAACTTCTCCGAGCGTAACTTTTCCGTCAAGAGCCTTCCATTTTTTCACTCCGTCCGGTTTTTTACCCTCTGGTGAATAAATAAATGAACCTTCGCTGCGATTTGTTGAAGAAATAACTATATATACATCTTTATAGATATAATTCGTTCCATAATAGCTCTGGACATCATCAATCGTCACCTTTCTCGCAGCATACTTGAATGATGAAATGCCAATACCTTCCTTAAAAGCCCAATCAACTGTCTTTCCGTCCTTACATGGATAACCGTTTTTTATTTTTGCAGAGTTGACATCATTGTATACTTTTACACAGTTATTTCTCAATTCTTCAGTTTCTTTTCTGCGGACTTTATCAAACGGTGTTTCACTGCTTTCTTCAGGATAACTGCTATTATCAGGCGATACAATATTTCCTGAATTTTGTTTCTCATTATCAGTTCCGCTCTCATGACCGGAATTATCAGGATTACTGTATTCTGTTATTGTCCAGCCGTAGCTTAATTCAGATATCTCAGAGCTGTTATCAGTATTATCCTCATTTCCACAGGAACAAAGCAATAATACAAAGATAACTGCGGCAGTAATTATACTCACTTTTTTCAAAACAGACATCTCCTTTTTTCAGCTTGATATCAGGTGTTTTGATCCCTTAATATTACAAAAATATATTAACTGGTTTTTATTATATCATAATCAAAAAAAAATAAAAGCTTATAATAAAAAATTGACACATAATCTTATTTTTTTGTTTGACTTATCTAATAAAATGTTATATTATATATTTGTATAAGCAGATTTTTCAAAGATATGGTAAGGAGCTGAAAACTGACTATGAAGATCGGTGCATCAACAGGATGTCTTTATCCTGAATTGACAGAAAACTCTTTAAAGTTTCTCTCGGATGCAGGTTTTGATCTTTTTGAAATTTTTTTCAATACCTTTTCTGAGCTTGAACCCGATTTTCTTGATAAACTATCTTCTTCCTGCGGTAAATATGGAGCTAAGATCGCTTCTATTCACCCGTTTACTTCTGCTTATGAATCATATCTGCTTTTTTCAGGATATGAAAGACGATTTCTTGATGGTATCAGAATGTATGATATGTTCTTCAGAACTGCAAAAAAGCTCGGTGCCGGATTTGTTGTTCTCCATGGAATGCAGTGCGCTTTTTCCTCTGTCAGTATTGAGGAATACTGCCGCAGATTTTTATTGCTTTCTGACGAAGCAGCAAGCTTTGGCGTAACGCTATTACAGGAAAACGTTCACAAACATATTTCCGGAAGTATTGAAACAATACGATGTATAAAGGAAATTCTCGGTGACAGAGCAGCATTTGTCCTTGATACGAAACAGGCAAAACGCTGTGGATTTGATCCGTGTGAGTTAGCTATCGAAATGAATAACTCACTTAAATACCTGCATATAAGTGACAGTAATGAAAATGAATCATGTCTTCTTCCAGGAAGCGGAAATTTTGATTTCAGGCATTTTTTCGATATTCTTCAGAAGAACGGCTATTCAGGCAATGCTGTAATCGAGGTATACGGTCAGACCAAAAATGATATCGGTTCCCTGATCAGATCAAAACAATATCTTGATAAGCTTATTTCTGACAATTCAAAATAAATTTAGTTTTTTATCGTACAATTATTTTAAAACCCTACCGGAGGTGTGTTTTATGAGGTGTCCATATTGCGGATGCACAGAAAGCAAGGTTGTTGATTCCCGTCCTACTGATGAGGGCGAAAGAATACGAAGAAGAAGAGAGTGTTTTAACTGTGCAAAACGCTTCACTACATACGAAATTGTAGAAACTACGCCTCTTATGGTAATAAAACGTGATAATTCAAGAGAACCGTTCAGTCGTGAAAAGCTTACGAACGGTCTGCTCCGTGCCTGCGAAAAAAGACCCATTTCTCTTGATCAGATCGATGAGATAATCGACAAGGTCGAATCAAAAGCTTACGGAGGAATGGAACGTGAGATTTCATCAAAAAGAGTAGGAGAACTGACTATGGAATTTCTCAAGGATCTCGATGAAGTTGCCTATGTCAGATTTGCTTCTGTTTACAGACAATTCAAGGATATTCATTCTTTCATGAATGAACTTGAAAAACTCCTGAACGAAAAATAAGCTCAGCCCGCCGTGTGCGGGCTGTTTTTTCAAACGACAGTTTTTCCCTGTCAGCAAAAGCACTGAATGAAACAGTGATTCCATAATAAAACCAACAGTAAAACAGAAAAAAACCGTCTGTCAAGCGTAAAATCAGTCAGCGTGATTGTGGACACCGGATTCACGGATTAATCAGTCTTGAAAAGTTTTACTCCGGAACCGCCAGTTTTTTCTGCGTATGAACTGCTGACATCATTAATAATTTAAAAACCCGGAATTATTATACACTGACATAAGAATGCTTTATTCTATACAGCGTAAAAAAGGAGAATGGTTATGATCATAGATACTCATGTACATATAGGAAAAATACTGAATTTCAATATGAAAAAAGAAGATGTGCTTTACTCAATGGAAAAATACGGCATTGAGTATTCCATCGTTTCAGACTGCCGGGCAACGGAATTTGATCATCATCAGCATCGTCTGCCATTTTTCCTTCAGACTCCTCAGATAAAATGCCTTCAGGATACAGTTGATTTTGCCCGTGCACATCCGGACAAGATCGGTGCTGCGCTCTGGATGAAACCTTTTTCAGAAACACCGGATGATAATGTATACAAGCTTATCGAAGAAAACCGCAGTCTTATCAAGGCCCTGAAATTTCATCCCTTTCACTCGAAAATTCCGTTTGACGGAGAAAAGACTGAGGCATATATGGAGCTTGCAAAAGTTTTCAGACTGCCGGTTGTTACACATACCGGAGGAAGTGACAATGCTTCCTGCAGGCGTGTTTACGAAATGGCAAAACGACACAGGGATATTGATTTTGTAATGGTACATATGGGTCTTGGAACTGATAACAGCGAAGCAATTGAGCTTATCGGGAAACTTCCGAATCTTTACGGAGACACCACCTGGGTATCAATGGAGAATACAATTAAATTCATTAATAAAAACGGCGATGACAAAATTGTCTTTGGCAGTGATAGTCCGATAGACGGAAAAGATACATATCTCCACAACAAAACCGGCGACAGATCCATCTATCAGGCATATTTCAACGAACTCAGGGATCTTATCCCACCTGAAAGCTATGAAAAACTCATGTGGAAAAATGCTGTAAGACTATTCTCGCTTGATCAGTTTTCATGATCTCATTCTGATT
>ONRO01000327.1 GCA_900320235.1 uncultured Eubacteriales bacterium | reverse complement strand
GCAAACAGAAGACTCGAGCAGGGTGACTGACAGCATTCAGCGTAAGTATTATTGATAATGGCAGGTGAAAAGCCTGTCCTGACCGGGACAGACCCGGGGAAAGGAAAAGGAGGGAATCATATGTTCAGGTTTGATGGATTTACAGAAAAGGCTAACAATGCAGTTAATGCAGCAATCGAAGCTGCGCAGTCGATGGGACACAGTTATATAGGTAGCGAGCATATTCTTGTGGGACTTCTGTCCGAAAAAGACAGTGCTGCATGCAGGATACTTGAGGACGCAGGAGCCGACAGAGAAAAAATAGCAGAACAAATTGTAAGTACAATAGGCAAGAAATCACCGACTGTACTCAGTATCAGGGATTTCACACCGAGAACAAAACGAATACTCCAGCTTGCAGTCAGACATGCTGCACAGCTTGGGAACAGCTATGTAGGCACTGAGCATATTCTGATAGCTCTGATGTCAGACAGGGGAAGCTATGCAAACCGTTTTCTTTCGGAAACCGGGGTCAGACCGGATGCGATTGCTGAATCAATACAGGAGATTTTCGGTCAGGAACAGAATGCTGCACCTCAGGGCAGTTACGGCGCAGAGGGTGCTTCAGGTGACGGAAAGAAAAAATCCGCCCTTGAAAAATACGGCAGAGATCTGACAAAAGCAGCTTCACAGGGAGAGATAGATCCTGTGATCGGTAGAAAAAACGAAATTGAGCGTGTTATTCAGATACTGTCACGACGCACAAAGAATAATCCCTGTCTTATCGGTGAGCCTGGTGTCGGAAAGACAGCAATAGCAGAAGGACTCGCACTGAAGATTATTTCCGGAGATGTTCCGGAGCCGCTCAAGAACAAGAGAATAATTTCACTTGATCTGACCGGAATGGTAGCCGGGACAAAGTACAGAGGTGACTTTGAGGAAAGGATAAATGCAGCAATCGATGAGGTGAAGAAAAGCAGGGATATAATACTTTTTATAGATGAGCTTCACACTATCATAGGTGCAGGAGCGGCGGAAGGTTCTGCTGATGCATCTAATATCCTCAAGCCGTCACTTGCAAGAGGAGATTTTCAGGTCATCGGTGCGACCACGATCAACGAATATCGTAAATATATTGAAAAGGATGCTGCTCTTGAAAGACGTTTCCAGCCGGTGAATGTAGGCGAGCCTGATGAACGGGAGGCAGTTGAGATACTCAGGGGACTGCGTGACAAATACGAAGCACATCATAAGATAAGAATAACTGACGAAGCAATAGATGCTGCGGTAAAGCTTTCGGCAAGATATATTGCGGACAGATATCTGCCTGATAAGGCGATAGACCTTATTGATGAGGCAGCGTCCCGTGTAAGGCTGCGCACCTATACAGCGCCCGATGATCTTCAGGATATGGAAAACCGCTGCAAACAGCTTGAGCAGGAAAAAGAAGAAGCTATTAATACACAGGATTTCGAGCGTGCTGCGGAGATTCGAGACGAGCAGAAGGAACTCAAGGATAAGCTTGAGGAAAGGAAAAAAAGATGGGAAGAAAAGAATGAGCGTAAAAACGATGAGGTGAATGCAGAAGATATTGCAGAGATCGTTTCAAGCTGGACCGGAGTTCCTGTTGTTCAGCTTACTGAAGAGGAAAGCAAGCGTTTGCTTCGCCTTGAGGATATTCTACATGACCGGATTGTAGGTCAGGACGAGGCTGTATCAGCTGTATCAAGGGCTATACGCCGTGGCAGAGTCGGACTGAAAGACCCGAAAAGACCTGTTGGTTCGTTCATATTCCTCGGTCCCACAGGTGTCGGAAAAACCGAGTTGTGCAAAGCACTTGCACAGGCTATGTTCGGCGATGAAGATGCAATGCTGCGTTTTGATATGTCCGAATATATGGAGAAGCATACGGTATCGAAGCTTATTGGTTCACCTCCCGGCTATGTTGGATTTGATGAGGGAGGACAGCTGACTGAAGCGGTAAGACGCAGACCATACAGCGTACTGCTTTTTGATGAAATTGAAAAGGCTCATCCTGATGTTTTCAATATGCTTTTGCAGATACTTGACGAGGGCAGACTCACAGACAGTCAGGGCAGACATGTCAATTTCCGCAATACTGTAATTATTATGACATCAAATGTTGGTGCAAGACTCATTACAGAAAAGCAGAAAAGCCTTGGTTTCTTTGGCGGAGAGGACAGCGGCAATGCTGACGATGAGCAGATAAGGCAGTCTGTTCTCGGAGAGCTGAAGCAGCTTTTCAAGCCTGAGTTTCTCAACAGAGTCGATGATATTATCGTATTCAAAAAGCTCAGTGAGTCAGATATCGGAAAGATAGCCGAAAGACTTCTTGACGGACTTTCAAAAAGGCTTGAGGATCTTGGTATCAGGGCATATTTCTCTGATGAGGCAATCTCAGCTGTTGCAAAGGCAGGATATGACGATGTTTACGGTGCAAGACCGCTGAAAAGAGCTATTCAGTCAAAGATTGAAGATGCTATCTCCGAAAAGATGCTTGAAGGTACAATTAAAAGCGGTGATACGATTGAAGCCGTTGTTGTTGACGGCAAAATTGATTTTGATATCGGCAGAACAGAATCTGAAGAATAATCACCGGCGTGCCTCCGGAGTTGCGCCGGCAGCGTGCCGCTGCACCCTTGACGCGCTATCGCTCCGTATACACTGCGCTCTGACAGAGAAGTACTGTTGCACTCCCGCGGTACTAATATTTTCT
>ONRO01000309.1 GCA_900320235.1 uncultured Eubacteriales bacterium | reverse complement strand
GTTAAGGAGGTGTGATTTCAAAAGAGAGGAACCTTAAGAGGAGGGGCCAAAGCCCTTCCTCTTGTGGTTCCTTTCTTTTGGCGCGTTCCCGTAAGGGAACGCCTTACGCTGACGAAGCTGTCAGAAAGAGCAAAGCAAAAGCGGCATTAAGCTTGCCGAGCAACGTGACGGCAACGTGACGGCAGCGTGACGGCAGCGTGACGGCAGCGTGACGCGCCCGCAGGAAGTGCCCTTGGGGTGCCCTGCACCCTTGACGCACTATCGCTCTGTATACACTGCGCTCTGGCAGAGAAGAACTGTTGCACTCCCGCGGTACTGACTTTTTCTAACCATTACTATTCTGTAAGTTTATCAAAAGAATTACCGTAATCAATCATATCCGTTTCAGCTACCATGGCAGTAAAACTTTTCAGGCGACCAAACTTACCAGGTTTTCAGCGTAATAATTCAGTCCTCTGTTATTTATGGTATTTCCCGCCGCTGCTTATCTGGAAACCCCTGTATATCTGCTCGCAAAGCATAACTCTTGCAAGCTGATGAGGAAATGTCATTTTAGACATAGAAAGCCTGATGTCAGAAGCATTTTTAACTTCATCCGAAAGCCCCCATGACCCCCCTATAATAAAAGCAATATTTCCGCTGCCGAAAGCAGCATTTTCCTCAAGCAGTGACGCAAGCTGTTCAGAGGATAAAAGCCTGCCTTCAATGCAGAGTGCTGCTATAAATGCACCCTTTGGTATCTTTGTAAGAATGCGCTGACCTTCTTTTTTCAGCGTATTGTCGATCTGCTGCTGTGAGGGTGCATCAGGAAGCCTTTCCTCATCGACCTCTGTAATAGAAAAATCTGCAAATCTGCTCATTCTCTTGCTGTATTCACTGCAGGCATCCCTCAGATATGCTTCCTTTAGCCTGCCTACACATATTATATTTACTTTTATCATCAGTATACTCCCAGTTGTTTTCTCTTTGTCACGGATCAGTACATTATCATTTTTCCGCCCTGCTCCGGAGCTACTTTCAGAATATAATCAATATCCCGCTTCATTCCGTTCATATTCAGCTCACATACTGCGGTCTGCTCTGCAAGAGCCGGCATATTGTTCTCCCGGCTCAGATGTGCAAGCACGAGTCTTGTTGTTCCGCTTCTGATAAGCTCCGAAAGCTTTCCGGCACAGGTATCATTTGAAAGATGTCCCACATCAGACAGTATTCTCTGCTTCAATATATAAGGATACATTCCCGATTCAAGCATTCTGACATCATGGTTTGATTCTATAACCACTGTATCGCAGCCGCTTATTGCCTTTGACATCTCATCTGTGATATACCCGGTATCTGTCGCAAAGGCGGTTTTTCTTCCGTCACAGGTCTGTACTGTATAACCGAACCCCTCTGCACAGTCATGGGAAATGTGAAACGGCATAATACTGAATTCATCCAGCTCTGCTCCTGTTTCCTTTATCAGCGATATATCCATTTTGTCATTGATAAGACCTTTTTCTTCAAGCGCAATAATCGTTCCTGCTGAAGCATATATCTTTGTCTTATACCTTGATGCAAATACCCTGAGCCCCTGTATATGATCGCTGTGCTCGTGTGTAATGAAGATCGCCCGGATATTTTTCGGATCAAGCTCATTTTCTTTCAGTGCGTTTTCAATCTGCTTTGCACTTCTGCCGATATCGATCAGGATTCCGCTGTCCTGCGTTCCGAGATAATAGCTGTTTCCGCTGCTGCCGCTGAAAAGCGGATATAATCTTGTCATTCTGTTCTCTCCTCATTCTGATAAAAACAAAGGGAAGCCCTTCGGCTTCCCCATATTTTACGGGTCTTACGCAGTCTTCACCGTAGGATCATCGCTGCGAACCTTTTTTATATCTGCTCCGATTGCTGCGAATTTCTCGACAACATCCTCGTAGCCTCTTTCTATATGTCTGATATCCTCTATCTGTGTCTTGCCCTTTGCTCCGAGAGCCGCAATTATCATTGCTGCTCCTGCTCTCAGGTCAGTAGCCTTTACAGGTGCACCCTTTAGCTGTTCTACGCCCTCGATTACAGCAAGCTTTCCGTCAACAGATATCTCTGCGCCCATTCTTCTGAGTTCCTCGACATAACGGAAACGGTTATCCCACACAGCTTCGTTCACTATGCTGGTTCCGTCAGCCATTGTAAGTATTGCTGCGATCTGAGGCTGCATATCTGTCGGGAATCCCGGATGAGGCATCGTCTTGACATTGCATCTTCTCAGACGACGATCCTTGATCACTCTTACAGAATCATCATATTCCTCTATTGTAACACCCATCTCACGCAGCTTTGCTGTGATGGATTCAAGGTGCTTCGGGATTACATTGTTAATCATAACATCTCCGCCTGCACAGGCAACAGCTGCCATATATGTGCCTGCCTCGATCTGATCGGGGATGATAGAATAGGTCGTTCCGTTGAGATGCTTTACACCATTTACCTTGATAACATCGGTTCCTGCTCCTCTGACATCTGCGCCCATTGAGTTAAGGAAATTTGCAAGATCAACGATATGCGGCTCCTTTGCAGCGTTTTCAATCGTTGTTCTGCCCTCAGCCTTTACAGCTGCAAGCATTATATTGACAGTCGCTCCGACTGAAACAACGTCAAGATAAACGTGTCCTCCGACTAATTTGTCAGCTTTTACCTTTATCATTCCGCTTTCCACAATATGGTTTGCGCCGAGAACTGTGAAGCCCTTGAGGTGCTGGTCAACAGGACGTACACCGAAATCACAGCCTCCCGGAAGTGCAACTTCTGCACGTTTGAATTTACCAAGAAGTGCACCCATCAGATAACTGGAAGCTCTCATATGTCTGACAAGATCATATGTTGCAACAGGCTCTCTGATACCCTTGGGATCTATCTCAAGAGTGGATTTATCAAGTCTTTTAACAGACGCACCCATTTCAAAAAGGATCTGGGCTATCAGATTGACATCCTGGATATCCGGTACGTTTTCAATACGGCAGACACCGTCTGACAAGATAACAGCAGGTATAATAGCCACAGCAGCATTCTTTGCTCCGCTGATCTTAACCTGACCATGAAGCTTGTTACCGCCGTTGATTATAATTTTTTCCAAACCTCAACACTCCTAATTCATAGTTAGGGAAACGCTGATTTATTCATAAACCGACGTCAGCTGCAGGGAACTCCCCGCAAAAAGCCTCATCGGCATCAGAATAATTCAGAAAACCGATTTATTCAGTATTTCCTCAGAGTATATATTATCAATAATTCAGACTTCCGCAAAAAAGAGACGGTTCAATTCCCGCACATCTGCATTTGCGCAGCAGAAAGCATTTTTCTACTAATTTCATTTATTTTCCATGACCTCTGTTTACCTTATTTCAAGCCGCAGAGCAGCAGTTTTTCTGAAAAAGGACATACTTCCGCCATATCAATATATTCTTGAGTTATCATAATACAAATGCAGCAGATTGTCAATAGATTTTTTCTATAAAACACCATTTTCTGAGAAATTCTGACATAATACTTTATGCTCAGACAGTTATTATCATTCTAAATGACTAAGCTTACCGAGCTGAATTTTT
>ONRO01000240.1 GCA_900320235.1 uncultured Eubacteriales bacterium | reverse complement strand
GCCCTTCCTCTTGTGGTTCCTTTCTTTTGGCGCGTTTCCGTAAGGGAACGCCTTACGCTGAAGTAGCTGTCAGAAATAACAAAGCAGAAGCGGTATAAAGCATGCCGAGCAGAGTGCCCGGCATGCCGCTGCACCCATTATTCAAGGTTTTAATAGCCTGAAAAAGTTTTACTCCGGCTTCGCCCGGTTTATTGAGCCTGAACTGCTGATATTTTTTTCTGCTTAAAAACTCCCGGATATATTTTACACACAGGTCGCTGTATTCTGAATAAGAACATAAGTAAATTCTTTCATTGCATAATTATTTCTTACTGTTACTTATTTACTGACGTTTTTCTGTATGTATTTATGTAATATGCAGTTTTTGACAGCATAACTTCTGATCCACTATTCTGCTGGCATGACAATGCTTCCCATGCTTATACAACACTTATAGCTGTATGAATATCAAGCCTGCAGACCGATGCAGGATAACTGGTAAGAACAGTTTTACATTTTTGTAGTTTGTTTATGCTGATGATAAAAAATGATTTCTGAATAATCACCTAAAAATTTTTAAAAATGGAAAAATATTTACATATTGTGCTTGAATATGATCTGAAACTATGATATAATGCCAATGTACGTGATTTTTTGCGGAAAACAATAATTGAATGGGAGAATCAGTTATGAAAACAATGAAAAAAATACTGGCACTTGTTTCTGTTCTTGCACTTACAGTCGGAGTATGTACCGCCTGCGGCAATAAATCAGATTCAAACAAAAGTTCATCAGCATCGACAGCTGCTGCAGATGACTCTGCTAAAATCAAAACTTTAGATGATCTTAAAGGCAAAAAAATAGGTGTTCAGCTTGGAACAACCGGCGACATCTATGCAGCTGATGTAAAGGACGCTAAAGTCGAAAGATATAATAAGGGTGCAGATGCTGTTATGGCACTTACTCAGGGTAAAATTGATTGTGTTATAATCGATGAACAGCCTGCAAAGGTTTTTGTATCACAGAATGATGGTATTGAGATACTTGAAGAAGAATTTACAAACGAGGAATATGCAGCTGTTATCAAAAAGGATAATACTGATCTTCTTGATGAGGTTAATAAGGCTATCAATGAACTTAAGGACGACGGTACAATTGATAAGATTATTTCAAGTTATATTCCTGCTGACGGTGAAAATGGCGGAGATTATCATTATACCCAGACAGTCAAGGAAGGCGATAATCTTATAATGGCTACAAATGCGGAATTCCCTCCTTATGAGTATAAAGAGGCAAGCGATATTATCGGTATCGATGTTGAGATAGGTAAAGCAATCGCTGATAAGCTTGGTCGTGTTCTCAAGGTTGAGGATATGGCTTTCGATTCAATCATCAGTGCAGTTAATTCCGGTAAGGCAGATATCGGTCTTGCTGGCTTTACTGTAACTGAGGATAGAAAAAAACAGGTTAACTTCTCGGAAAGCTATACTACTACCAAACAGGTAATTATTTTAAAGAAATGATATTGAAACAGGAAAAGAAAAATAATCTTTGCATTGTATTCTGATTATTCTGTATTGTACGGATGATCTGATTTACTTTGTCTTAAAATGTTTTCCCGTACTATGATCTGTACGGGAAAACATTTCTCTTAAAACGGAGGAATATTAATGAATAAGTTAAAAAAGATTACAGCTGTGATAATTGCAGCGGCTGCTTTGTTTTGTCTTTTGTCGTTTGGTGTAAGTGCAACATCTGATGTTCCGGAAACTTCGGCATCAGCTGTGCAGAGTATTACAGCAGAGAATAAAAAGGAAGTTTCAGGCGATTCTTCAGAATCAGCTAAGAAAGAAAACAAAGAATCAGAGGATGTTGCAAAAAAAGCTGAACAGTCTGTGGAAGAAAGCTCTGCAGGAGATGATTTTTTCAGTAAGGGTGATGCAGGAGAGCTTCAGCCTGAGATCCTTCAGAGAATGTATGATAACTTTATCAAGGATGACAGATGGACCTTTCTTGCATGGGGTCTTCTCAATACAATTATTATAACATTCTTTGCAATGATAATCGGTATTGTCCTCGGTTTCACGCTTGCTATCATCCGGGTTGCACATGATAAGAACGGTTCTCTGTCTGTGCTTAACTTTATCGCAAAGCTGTATATTACTATAATCAGAGGAACACCTGTTATGCTGCAGCTGCTTATTATTTATTTTGTAATATTTGCATCTGTTGATGTTGATAAGCTGATCGTTGCAATAATTGCATTCGGAATCAATTCTGCAGCATATGTGTCAGAGGTAGTCCGTTCTGGTATTATGTCGATAGATCACGGACAGTTTGAAGCTGGTAAAAGCCTCGGATTGGGTTTTCCGACAACTATGATACATGTAATTTTACCTCAGGCATTTAAAAATATTCTTCCTGCTCTCGGAAATGAATTTATCGCATTGCTGAAGGAAACATCTATTTCAGGTTATATCGGACTCATGGACCTGACAAAAGGCGGCGATATTATCCGAAGCCTGACATATGAAGCATTCATTCCGCTTATTGCAGTAGCCCTGATCTATCTTGTTATAGTTGTCCTGCTCTCAGCAGGCGTATCAAAGCTTGAGAGGAGATTGAAGAAAAATGAGCGATAAGAAAAAAACTCCGTCGGATGAGGTACTGATACGTGTTGAAAATCTCAGTAAGTCTTTCGGAGATAATGTTGTACTTGATGATATATCAATGGAAATACGCAGAGGAGAGGTTATTTCTATAATTGGTCCTTCAGGCTGCGGAAAATCCACCTTTATTCGTTCACTTAATCTTCTTGAAGAACCAACGGGTGGAAGAATATTTTTTAAGGGTGAAGATATAACTGAAAGAGGTGTCGACCGACGTCTTGTAAGAGAAAAAATCGGAATGGTGTTTCAGCAATTCTACCTTTTTGAAAACAAGACTGTCAAGAAAAATATAATGCTTGCACCCGTGAAGCTTAAGCTGATGACTAAAGCAGAAGCAGAAATAAAGGCTATGGAGCTGCTTGAGATGGTCGGACTTGCGGAAAAAGCTGATGTATATCCTTCACAGCTATCAGGCGGTCAGAAACAAAGAGTAGCAATTGCACGTTCACTTGCAATGAATCCGGATGTAATGCTTTTTGATGAGCCGACATCAGCTCTTGATCCTGAAATGGTAAATGAAGTACTTAATATTATGAATCGCCTTGCAGATGAGGGAATGACAATGGTTGTAGTAACTCATGAAATGGGATTTGCAAAAGGTGTATCTACAAGGGCGATCTTTATCGACGGTGGAAAGATCCGTGAGGATGATACACCGGAAAATGTATTTACCAATCCTAAAACTGATCGACTCAGAGAATTTCTGGGAAGTGTGCTTTGATAAAAATTAATAACTCAGCCTTGTTCTGACAAAAAAATACCCTGTCAGTGCAGGGCTTATGTTGTATAATATAGCTGACTTATTTATAGAAGCAGCAGGCGGTGAATATATGCTGAAAAAGATTAAAAAGCTTTGGGAAACCTTTCTTCCATTTTATAATAAGATACAGGATGATAATGTTTTTGCAATCGCAGGGCAGAGTACTTTCTATTTTTTACTTGCTGTTGTGCCGTTGACAATGTTTGCAGTTTCGATACTTCAGAACCTTCATATTCCGCAAAAAACGCTTGAGGATTTTCTTGGACTTGTTCTGAATGAGAATTATTCATCATATCTGTCATCTTTTCTGAGCAATATGTATAAGGATTCATCCGGTATCTCAATAATAACGATAATCGTGACATTGTGGTCAGCTTCACAGGGAATACATGCTATTATAAATGGACTGAACAGAGTGCATAATACACATGAAAACAGAAACTGGCTGATACTGAGATTCCGTGCAATGATCATAACCTTCATACTTGTGCTGATTCTCTTTGTAACAATGAGCGTTTTTGTACTGGGCAGAACTCTGAACGAACTTCTTTCCCCATATATAAAATCCCTTCCGGAATTCTATAATATGATCTATGATCTGAGATATTTCATTGTATATATATATCTTGTATTTATTTTTGCACTGATATATAAGAATGTCCCGAATCTCGATAAGGAAGT
>ONRO01000328.1 GCA_900320235.1 uncultured Eubacteriales bacterium | reverse complement strand
GTGGTTCCTTTCTTTTGGCTGCGTCCGCATTTTGCGGGCGCTGTTCCGGCGGTAATAGCAGAAAGAAAGAGCAAATCAGAAGCGGTATTAAGCTTGCCGACCGGCGTGCCGCCGGGGTCACGATTCACAGCTTTGATAGCCTGACCGGCATGCCCGGAGGAAGTGCCCCCCGGGTGCTGTGCAATCAAAACTCCGCCGCTCACAATACCGGCTAAATATATTGCCTTTATTTCAGCGTAATATCTCCGCTTGTAGTTTCAAGTATGAAATTTCCCGCATTTGTTACCGATGACGGATGTTCAACATCGCCGCTTACTGTCCTGATATCGTATGTTCCGCCAAAACCTATGCTTCCGCTGATATCTCCGCTGATGGTCTTGATGCGTATATTTTTACTGTCGACTTTCTGAACCTGTACACCGCCGCTTACCGTTTCTGTCTTTGTCAGCTCGGAACGGATATCTTCAAGATTCACATTTCCGCTGATGCTGCCCACAATGACACCGTTTTTCGCTGTGCATTTTCCAAGACTTACCTTTCCGCTTACTGCAGAGGCGTTAATATCACCTGATGCGCTATTCTGAATCCTGACATTTCCGCTTATAGATGTATATACAGACCTTACTCCGGCAGTCTGGTTCTCTGCATTAATATTTCCGCTTGTCGAATTCAGCGTCACATTATTTTTGATCCTGAGAGGAATTTCTGCTGAAACATCTCCTGAAACACTCTCAAGCGAAAGAGAATCATATTCCTCACCGGGAACATATACTGTCACTGCTCTATCATCGTTAAAGCTGTCAAAATCAAAAGATAACAGATACTCATACCATTTGCGGTCATCCTTCTGCTTTGCAAAAAGCTCCGGCTTTCCCTTTTCATCAGCAGACGCATATTTTCTCTGAATATCATATCTGATCCTTCCGTCCTTGCTGTCATAATATTCTATCCTTGTCTTGCCGTCCTCTGATTTAACAAGCTTTACATCATCACTTATTGAATGTATATCAATTGCGCTGAAACTGTCAGTGTATTCCAATGTCTTTTTTTCATATTCGATCTTGCCTGAGGATAATTTACTCAGATCAAAGCCGTTTATGCCAGCTCCGATAATAATACATACTATTCCGAGTCCGAAAAGGCTGCCGCCGGTTATCAATGCTATTTTGCATCCCTTTTTCATGATCAATTCCCCCTTAATGCAGCAATACATTTTTTAACGATAAATCCCGTGAACTTCACATAAAGCTTTGTCAGCTGTATAAGTCCTGTAAAAGCAAGAACTGAAAGACCCAGACATACTAATCCTGCTCCGAGAAACATCATTATTATTCCGAAATCACCAATGAAGAAACCTGCTGCTCCTACCACAATTCCGCTCACGCCGACAGACAGAGCCGCTGCATACAACGATACAATTACTGCCCATCCGGATATGTAAACCGAGAACAGCACACAAAGTATCGAAAACCATATCGGGAACCCGACTATTATCAGAACTATCGCCCACACCGGCAGTCTCTTTTTATTTACTTCCTGCGGCACATACTGTGTCACTCTCGGAAAGCTCTGCCCTGCCGGCATTGTGCTGTTTTCTCTTATGAAAGCCTCGATCTCATCCATCGTTCCAAGAGAATTTACAGCCTCCTGCTCACTCATTCCTTCTTCTACTGCATCATCTATCATTTCACTGTAATACTGTGTATATCTGTCTGCCTCCTGCTGCGGCATTGAGGATGTCATTTTTCTCAGCTGATGCATAAATTCCGCTTTAGTCACTGTTATTTTCCTCCCTTGTAACAAATTTGAATATCGCCTCAAGTTCATCCATTTCCGTCCGGAACTCATTAAGCCGTTCGCGTCCCTTCTCGTTTATCCTGTAATACTTTCTCAGCCGTCCATTATGCTCAACAGAATATACCGTAAGCATATCCGCCGCTTCAAGCCTTCTGAGTATCGGATAAAGGGTCGATTCCGATATCGTCAGATACGGTTGTATATCCTTGATTATCTTGTAGCCGTATGAATCTTCAAACTTGATCGCTGCAAGCACACAGACATCAAGAAGTCCTCTTTTTATCTGAATATCCACGCTAACACCTCCTGTTGCATAATACTATACCACACACAGTATTATGTGTCAAGATGTATATTGAATTTTTTAAATATTTTTTCCATACCTGCCTGATTCAGCTGCCCTGCTCTCCGCCTGCACTGTATACAGAAGCATTTATTTATCCAGTCAGTCTGTGTTTTCAGTTATCAGGCTATTATTTATTCTCATTTTTAACTTTCTTAACTTTTATAAACTTTAAAGCGCTAAAGTATTGTAATTTTTGAAGAAATAGAGTATAATTAACTCTATAACTTAGTATGATATAATGTTGAAATAAACCGAACAGCCAAGGGCATATCGTGACAACAGGTCAGATAAAAACTAAGAAATTCTGAAAAGATCAGTGAACCGGATGACTCACGTCTGCACGGCTCAGCCGGATCACCCAGTAAATAAGGAGAGGATAAAAATGCAGAAAAAAGGTGAACTCGTATCATTCAGACCTGATATCAAGGTCGTAGACTGTACGCTCAGAGACGGAGGTCTTGTAAACAATTTTGAATTCACAGATGAATTCGTAAAAGATCTCTATGAAACAAATATCAGATCAGGAATGGACTATATGGAATTCGGCTACAAGGCCGACAGGGATATTTTTGATGTGGATAAATTCGGCAAATGGAAATTCTGCAACGATCAGGATATTATCGATATCGTAGGCGATAACGATACAGATCTTAAAATTTCCGCTATGGCTGATGTCGGAAGAACAAATTTCAAGCGTGATATCTGCGAAAAAGCCAACAGCCCCATCGACCTCATCAGAGTTGCTACATATATCCATACAATTCCGTCCGCACTTGAAATTGTGGAATACTGCAAGAAAATGGGCTATGAAACTACTATAAATATAATGGCAGTTTCAAAGTCAAACGACAGCGACCTTGACGATGCACTTGAGCTTATCGGAAAAAGCTGCGTTGACACAATTTACATAGTTGACAGCTACGGTTCTCTCTATCCCGAACAGATGAGAAGACTCGCTGACAAATATATCAGCTGCGGAGAAAAATACGGAAAGTCAATCGGTATCCACGCTCACAACAATCAGCAGCTTGCTTTTGCAAATACAATCGAAACTCTAACAATGGGCGTAAGCTACCTTGATTCAACAGTAAGCAGCATGGGCCGAGGCGCAGGAAACTGCCCGACTGAGCTTCTGCTCGGTTTCCTCAAGAATCCTAAATATCACATTACACCCGTGCTTAAATTCATAGAAAAGCATATCAACAAGCTTAAAGCTGACGGTGTTGTATGGGGCTATGATATTCCCTACCTTCTGACAGGCAGACTTAATCAGCACCCCCGTGATGCCATTCAGTTCACAGCTGACAAGCGTGAGGATTACGCAGCATTCTATCAGTATCTTTACGACAAGGATTCTTTCTGATATGCAGCAATTAATTCCAGTTTAAAAAGGAGTTCTTACATTTGAAACTTGAAAAACTTCTTACAAGAGTCAATTATACACTAATTTCCGGAGATACGGATACCGATATCACCGATGTGATATATGACTCACGAAAAGTCATAAAGGGCTGTGCCTTTGTATGTCTTGTCGGCTCAGCAGCTGACGGACATAAATTTGCTCAGGATGCCGTAAACAACGGCGCCGCTGCTGTCATCGTAAGCCGTGATGATATCAGCATTGACGGTGCTGCTGTGGTAAAGACTGACGATACAAGAAAAGCTCTTGCCTTTATGTCGGCTGAGTTTTTCGGAAATCCTGCCGACACACTTACAACAATCGGCATTACCGGCACAAAAGGTAAAACCACGACTGCCTCAATGATACGCTCTGTGCTTGAAAAGGGCGGGATAAAAACAGGTATCATCGGCACCCTCGGAATACTCTACGGCGACAAAACCATCAAAACGGCAAATACAACACCCGAATCCTATGAAATACAAAAGGCTCTTCGTGCAATGATCGACGACGGCTGCAAATGCTGCGTTATGGAAGCATCCTCACTCGGCATAAAATGGCATCGTACAGACGGATTTATATTTGATTACGGTATTTTCACGAATTTCTCCCACGATCATATCGGCGGAGTCGAGCATCCTACAATGGAGGATTACCTCGAATGTAAATCCCGTCTTTTCAGACAATGCACAACGGGCATCATCAATATTGACGATCCGGCTGCGGAAGATATGGTCAGAAATCATACCTGCCGCATAGAAACCTTCGGCTGCAGCGAAAAAGCTCAGCTCAGGGCAGCAAATGCAGAGCTTCTGTCGAAACCCGGCTTTCTCGGAGTACACTTTGATGTCAGCGGAAAGCTCAATATGTCACTTGACGTTGCAACACCGGGTATGTTCACGGTACACAATGCACTTGCAGCGGCTGCTGTATGCAGTCATTTCAATATTCCGGATCAGGCTGTATATGACGGTCTGAAAGAGGCAAAGGTCAAGGGAAGAGTCGAACCTGTGAAGGTTCCCGGAAATTACACTCTTCTGATCGATTACGCACACAATGCGGTCAGCATGGAAAATATCCTGACTACCCTCAAAGAATACAAGCCGAACAGACTTATCACACTTTTCGGTGCAGGCGGAAACCGTCCCCGTGACAGACGCTTTGAAATGGGCGAGATCTCCGGCAGACTTTCCGATCTTTCTGTAATAACCGAGGATAATTCCAGATTTGAGGATGTTAATGATATAATCGCTGACATCCTTGTGGGAATCAAAAAGACTGACGGAAAATATGTAACCATCCCCGACAGGACAGATGCCATACGCTACTGCATAGAAAATGCACAGGACGGCGATATCATCGTACTTGCCGGAAAGGGACATGAGGACTATCAGGACAAAAACGGCAAAAAGACTCACTATGACGAACGTGAGGTCATCGCCGGTATTCTTTCTTCAATGTAGATCCATTATTGCGCCGAAGCGCAGACAAAACAAAAAATTTAGAACCGGCATGTATATAAAGGCTGGGCAGGGGATTTCGCCGCAGCAGACGGCAAAATCCCCTTTAAATCAATCTGAAAGCAGGACTATTAATGAAATCAATGACAGTCAGAGAAATAACAGATGCTGTCGGCGGAACGCTCCTTTGCGGCGACCCTGACACAGTGGTGACAAATGTGCAGTATGACAGCCGTGCCGTAACGGACGGTTCACTTTTTGTACCTATCAGGGGCGAAAAAGTTGACGCACATAAATTCATTGAGCAGTGCATGGAAAATGGTGCTGCTACTTTTACAGAATATGACGCTCCCGAGGGTGCAGAAAGACCCTTTATCAAGGTTGACAATACAATCGCAGCACTGCAAAGACTTGCTGCAGCATACAGGGCGGGATTTCCTGATCTGAAGCTTATCGGCGTTACAGGAAGCGTCGGAAAGACAAGCACAAAGGAAATGATCGCCGCAGCTCTTTCAAAGGGCTTTGATGTAATGAAAACAAGCGGCAATAAAAACAGTCAGATCGGTATGCCGTCCACAATGTTTGATATATCAGACGAAAATGAAGCAGCTGTTATCGAAATGGGCATTTCCGAATTCGGAGAAATGGACAGACTCTGTGATATTTCACGTCCGTCCATTGCAGTAATGACAAATATTGGAACTGCTCATATTGAAAACCTGGGCACTCAGGAAAATATCAGAGCGGAAAAATTCAGGATAACAAAGCATTTCACACCTGACAGCGTACTTTTTGTCAACGGTGATGACGCACTTCTTGCAGAGCTTGTCGGAAAGCAGAGCTTCGGCACAGTAAGCTTCGGCATAGGCACCGACAATGATTATCATGCTCAGGATATCGTTACTGAGGGCTTTTCAACCACCTTCAGATGCATCGGTGCAGGAAGGGAAAGAAGCTTTAGTATTCCTGCCCTTGGCAGACACAGTGTGACAAACGCTCTTGCAGCAGTTGCAATAGCACGTCACCTCGGACTTGACGACGATGTGATACAGGCCGGTCTTTCCACCTACAAAAATGCTCCGATGCGCCAGCAGATCCATCAGTGCGAAGGCTTTACCCTGATTGACGACAGCTACAATGCAAGTCCGGAGGCTACAAAAGTTTCACTCGATGTGCTTAAAAGTATTTCAAAGGGAAAGAGTATAGCAGTTCTTGCGGATATGCTTGAGCTTGGAGAGCAGTCCGCCGCACTTCACAGAGGTGTCGGCGAACATCTGGCTTTGATCGGCATAGATACTCTCATTGCGATCGGAGAACATTCCCGTAACACAGCAAAGGGTGCACTTGATTGCGGCTGCAAAGAGGTATACACCGCAGACAGCAATGACGAGGCATACGCAAAGCTCAGGGAACTGCTGACAGACGGCTGTACAATTCTTGTAAAAGGCTCAAGAGGTATGCATACAGACGAGATAGTCAAAAAGCTTATATAAT
>ONRO01000325.1 GCA_900320235.1 uncultured Eubacteriales bacterium | reverse complement strand
TCAAAAAGCCGGGCGGTGCCGGAGTAAAACTTTTTCAGGCTATATTAGCCGTGAATCGCGACCCCGGCGGCACGCCGGCCGCTGCCGCTGCCGCACCGGTGGTTGACAAGGGGATGGGGATGGAGTATTATATTAAAAATGAATAATGATAATCCGGGCATCTGGTGATTCTGTTTTATTTATATAGTATGGTTTTCGGGAGATTCTTTTTGGGGTCGGTGAGTCCGGTCAATTAATTTAGTAAAGGTCTGATGTATATGAAGCTTAAACGTATATATGCTTTTGCGGCTGCTGTTATATTGACAGCGTCCTGCGCTTTTGCAGGGTGTTCAGATAATAACGGCGGGAAAGATGAAAAGTCAGCTCAGCAGAGTCCGGCTTCTGAAATCGTACAGGATTCAGAGCCGTCAGCTGCAGAAAAAAAGACTGAAAGCAAACAGGAAAAATCCAGCTCCGAAGAAAGCAGTTCTCCGGCTTCATCGGAAGATACAATTACTCCGAGGATCTGCGAAGTTACGGATGATGCAGGAAATAAAATATATACAATGGGAACGATCCATCTTGCAGATGAAAGCGTAATGCATATGCCTGGATATTTTGAAACTGCTTTTGCACAGAGCGATGCGGTCGCTGTTGAATGTGATATACAGCTCGGGGGTATAGATATTATGAACCTGACCAAGCTGATGTATATGGATAAAACTACAATTAAAGATCATGTTTCAGCAGAAGATTATGAAAAGGTGAAAAGTATCGTAAGCAGCTCACCATATTATAATCAGATGTATGATTATATCAAGCCTATGATGTGGGCAAGTCTTGCGGAAGCTACGGCAGCATCTGAGGCAGGGCTGAGCGAAAGCTACGGCGTTGATAATATGCTGATATCCCGTGCACAGAAGGAAGACAAAGAGGTAATCGAAATCGAGGGTACAGAAATGCAGATGACTCTGATCGGTGAAATGCCTGAAGAGATACAGAATTTCCTTTTCCATGAGATCGCTTCAGAGGATAATTACCTTGAAGTAATGAAAACTCAGCTGGAACAGCTATATGACAGCTGGAAAAAGGGTGAGATACTTTCTTCGGAGGATGATGGCACAGATGATCAGAGCCTGACAGCTGAACAAAAGGAAATGCTTGAAAAATATAATACGATTCTCCTGTATGACAGAAATGAAAAAATGGCTGATAAGGCTGAGGAATATATCAGCAGCGGAAAAACTGTTTTCATGGCTGTCGGTTCGGCTCATTTCTACGGCGATAAGGGAATCTACAAACTGCTTGAGGACAGAGGTTATCATATTAGACAGCTTACAGAAAAAGATGCTCAGAATAGTACCGGAGTGAAAAGCGAAAATACAGAATCTTCAGTTGTTGTTTCTCAGACTGACCCGGCTGAACTGAGAGCTGCCTGATGATGAATTATACTGAAAAAGACTGTACAGCATTGACGGCTGTATAGTCTTTTTTCTTTTATAAAAATATAATTATTGCTGATTAAAAGTGTTTGTTTTTTACGATATTAAAAGTACTGGAAAGGGCTGAATTTTGACAAAAAACTCATCAAACATTGTTTGGAAATTTTGTATAGTTTGCTAAAATAAAAATTCGTCGAAATGCCCTAAATTTGTATTCGCTGAATGTGCAAAACGACGAAAACTCATAAAAATAGCCGTCAATAAAACTAATCAGAGAACAAAATAATTATGCAAAAGGTAAAATTTTTTTCTCAAAATGATAAAATAATTTAAGAAAAATTAAAGATTCCGGCTCTCAGAGGGTGACTGAGGCTTTGAATTTTTACATGAATAATGCTAAAATATAGACAGAGAGTCTGAAAATATTAATTATGCTCATGTAACTCAGCAGTCAGAGTGAAAAAAGCAAGATGACCTCGGCTTTGGTTAAATTGCAGAGCCAAAAGGTTAAAAATTGGTTATTATGCCGATTTTCAACTTTTTAAAAGAAGGGGAGTTTCCAGACTCGAAGGCAAAGACGTTTTGTTATTATTAAAGAATGGAGAGTGATTATCGATGAACAAAACAACGCAGAACAGTCGTTTCAGCATTGGTAAAAAAGTTGCCAGTGTATTTCTCTCGGCTGCAATGCTGGTAACCTCGTTCACCGGTCTGGGCGGAGTGCTCACAACATCTACACCAGTTGATGCTGCTGCTTCCGACTATGGTCTGATGGACAATTGCCAGGATGGCGTTATTCTGCATGCATGGGATTGGTCTTTCGTCAACATCAAGAATAACATGAAAAAGATCGCAGAAGCAGGATATACTTCAGTTCAGACTTCCGTTATCCAGCAGGCAAAAGAGGCAACAAAGGGTAAGGGCAAC
>ONRO01000322.1 GCA_900320235.1 uncultured Eubacteriales bacterium | reverse complement strand
TGCTTAATGATGACCCGAACGGCGCATATGAAAACGGTGACTGGAAAGTCATGCTTGAGAGAGGACAGTATAAAGTGATACACACACTTGCAGTTGACCCCGGATTGCGCAGAAGCGGTATTGCTGCTGAAATAGTAAGATTCTGCCTTGAAACCTCGGAAAAGAATGGATACAGGGGTGTGCGTGTTGATGTTGTCCCGGGAAACTATCCTGCTGAAAGACTGTATAAAAAGCTTGGTTTTACATTTGCAGGAGAAAAGGATCTTTGCAGGGGAATAGCTGATATACCGCTTTTCCGGCTTTTTGAATATAATTTTGAGTAAACGGTCGGGTGACCTGATGATGAAAGAAATACAGAGTTATTCCGTGGTTTATTGATGGATAAGAAAAGAATATTATAAAAATCAAATAATAAAAAAGGTATCTGTCTGTTTTCTGCGTATAATATATACAGAAGAAAAAATTCACAGACGATTTGTCGCTAAAGGATGATGTTCAGTGAATATCAGAGAACAGACGGAAAAAAATGAAAGACTTGTTTTCTCTGAATATGCCTGTTTTTCCGACAGCTCAGCAGGACGCGGTATACCGGAAGAAAAATGCCCCGTAAGAACTGAGTTTCAGCGTGACCGTGACAGGATAATACACAGCAAGTCATTCAGAAGATTAAAGCATAAAACACAGGTTTTTTTGTCCCCGGAGGGCGATCATTACCGGACAAGACTGACACATACGCTTGAGGTATCACAGATAGCAAGGACAATTGCAAAGGCTCTCAGACTTAATGAGGACCTTACCGAGGCAATAGCACTCGGCCATGATCTCGGACATACTCCATTCGGTCATGCCGGAGAACGAGCACTCGATAAGCTTGTTCCCGGAGGATTCAGGCATTATGAGCAAAGCGTGAGGGTAGTGGATAAGCTTGAAAAGGACGGAAAAGGACTGAATCTTACATATGAAACAAGAAACGGGATACTCTGCCATACAAAGGGAAAACAGGCTGATACGCTTGAAGGCAGAATAGTCCGTGTTGCTGATAGAATTGCATATATCAACCATGATATTGATGATGCGATCCGTGCTGGTGTAATTAGCGAAAACGATCTTCCGGCAGAGGTCGAAGAGGTTCTGGGACACAGCACGTCTGAGAGGATCAATACACTCGTTCTTTCCCTTGTGAGTAATTCACAGGAAGGTGAACTTATGATGGAAAAGGATGTCAGTGAGGTTTTCGACCGTCTTCATAAATATATGTATGCAGAGGTCTATTCCAATGAATATGCAAAATGTGAAGAAAGAAAAGTACCGGTATTCATGGAATTTTTATACGAATATTTTACAAAGCATCCGTTTGAAATGCCTGTTGAAAACAGAAGGTCAGCACAGTCTGACGGTACAGAGATCGCAGTCTGTGATTATCTTGCAGGAATGACGGACAGATATGCTACCGACCGCTTTAAGGAGCTTTTTATTCCGACACCGCGGTTCTGAAATAAATCACAGGCGAATCAAAACAGCAGATAGTCGCCTGCGCTCAGAAAAACAAACCAGGAGGTGGTGATACATTGGCAATAACAGAGGAATTCAAACAAGAGCTTAAAGCAAGAACCGATATTGCCGATGTAATATCATCATATGTACAGCTAAAAAGATCGGGCAGGAACCTTGTAGGTCTTTGTCCGTTCCATAATGAGCGGTCACCGTCATTCAGTGTTTCAAGAGAAAACGGTTTTTTCTATTGCTTCGGCTGCGGAGCAGGCGGTGATGCGATAACCTTTATCAGAAAAATTGAAAATCTTGATTATGTGGATGCAGTGAAGCTTCTTGCTCAGAGAGCAGGAATGACTGTACCCGAGGATAATGAAAATGACGGAATGGGAAATCTGAAAAGAAGGATCTGTGAGGCAAATCGTGCGGCAGCAAGGTTTTATCACAGGAAGCTTTATTCTCCTGAAGGTAAGCATGCTCTTGAGTACCTCAGGGGACGAGGACTGACAGAAAAGACGATTATCCATTTCGGATTGGGATATTCTCCCAAAGACAGGTTTGAGCTTGTGAATTATCTGAAGTCAAAGGGATTTTCAAATAATGAAATAATACAGGCAAATCTTGCTAATCAATCTAAAAGGGGATATCCCTTCGACCGTTTTTCGGACAGGGTAATGTTTCCGATAATAGAACTGAGGGGTAATGTAATAGGTTTCGGCGGAAGGATAATGTCAGATATAAAGCCAAAATATCTGAATACGTCCGATACACCTGTGTTCAATAAAAGCCGGAATCTGTTTGCGCTTCAGTTTGCAAAGAACAAGGCAAAGGGTCAGCTGATCCTTGTAGAGGGCTATATGGATGTAATAGCTCTTCATCAGGCAGGTTTTGAGAATACTGTTGCAACTCTCGGAACATCTCTTACTCAGGAGCAGGCAATGATAATAAAAAGGTACTGCGATGAAGTAGTGATATGCTATGATGCCGATGAAGCCGGACAAAAGGCAACACAGAGAGCTATCGGCATACTTCGTCCGACAGGCATCAATATAAGGATACTTACTGTTCCGAGCGGAAAGGACCCTGATGAATTCATAAAATCCTATGGAGATCAGGGAAGTGCAAGATTCCGTATGCTGCTTGAAAAATCAGGCAACGATACGGAATACAGGCTTTCAAAGCTCAGGAGCAATTACAATACCGGGATTCCGGAGCAGAAAGTCGCATTTCTGACGAAGGCAGCAGCTCTTATTGCGGAGCTTGATAATCCTGTTGAACAGGATGTATATATATCAAGGCTGTCAAAGGAGCTTGATGTAGAAAAAGAATCCCTGAAACGTCTTGTTAATAAGAATAACAGACGTAATTACCGTGAGATGAGAAAGGACGAACAGTTCCGGGCACAGGCGAGAATGAGCGGTCTGAATGACAGGATGAACAAGGATAAGCAGTTTAATCTTAAGGCTGCAAATGCTGAGGAGGCTCTGATTGCTCTGATGATGAATAATCCTGATATAGCACAGAAGGTTTCACAGGAACTGCCGTCTGAAAAATTTGTAACACAGTTCAATAAGAATATCTATAAAGTATTGCTGAAAAGGCTTGAAACGGGAGAAGAAATATCTGTTTCCGATGTATCAGGAGAGTTTTCAGAAGAAGAGATGGCAAGCATAACCAGAATGATGCTATCGCATCCGAAGGAGCCGGATCCTGTTCTTGCAGCAGAAGAATATACTCAGATACTGATCGAACAGAGTGAAAGACTGACCCCTGAACAGGCTGAAACAGCAGATTATGATACAATAATGGAGGAGCTTCGCAAACTCAGGGAAAAGAAGAAATAAAGGAAGTCAAAGTATAAAATAGTTTTCATAACTTCAAGGAAAAAATTGAAGTGTTCCTGTAAAGAACAGGAAAAAACAGTATGTCCTCAAACAGCGGACAGGACTGAAATAAAAGGAGGAGCATTATGAGTGCACAACAACCTGAAAAGAAAAATGTTCTCGGAGATCTTATCGAGATCGGAAAATCAAAGGGTCAGCTGACAAACAAGGAGATATTTGATGCAACAGGTGAGATGGATATTGAGCCTGATCAGATGGAAAAATTCTACGATATGCTTGAATCGAGCGGAGTTGAGATCGTTGAATCCCTTGAAGATATCATGCTTGATGATGATGAGCTGACATCGATGACGGGAGAAGACGATAAGGAAGCTTCTGCATCTGATACGATCGTTTCGACCGATGATCCGGTAAGAATATATCTGAAGGAAATCGGACGTGTGCCGCTTCTGACTCCTGATGAGGAAACAGAGATCGCAGAGAAAATACTTGACGGAGATGAGGAGGCAAGCCGCCGCCTTGTTGAAGCGAATCTCAGACTTGTTGTCAGCATAGCAAAGCGTTATCTTGGCAGAGGAATGCAGTTCCTTGATCTGATACAGGAGGGTAACCTGGGTCTTATGAAGGCAGTTGAAAAATTCGACCATACAAAGGGCTTTAAATTTTCAACCTATGCAACATGGTGGATCAGACAGGCTATCACAAGAGCAATTGCGGATCAGGCAAGAACAATAAGAATCCCTGTACATATGGGTGAAACGATAAATAAGATAAAGAAGGCATCAAGCCAGCTTCTCCATGAAAACGGACATGAGCCAAGCATTGAGGAAATAGCAGAGTATCTTAATACTCCTGTTGACAGGATCAAAGAAGCAATGAGGGCATCTCAGGAGCCTGTGTCGCTTGAAACTCCTATCGGCGAGGAGGAGGACAGTCATCTTGGTGACTTTATCCCGGATGACAGTGCAATTACACCTCAGGATGCTGCATCTCAGTCCATGCTGAAGGAACAGCTTAATTCAGTTCTTTCAACGCTGACTCCGAGGGAGGAAAAGGTGATCCGTCTGCGTTTTGGTCTTGATGACGGCAGACCGAGAACTCTTGAAGAGGTAGGCGAGGTATTTGAAGTAACAAGAGAGCGAATCCGCCAGATCGAAGCAAAGGCTCTCAGAAAGCTCAGACATCCGAGCCGCAGCAAAAAGCTTAAATAATTGTGAGGTCATATGTATAACTTTGATATAGATGAAACATTTGCGTCCCTGTCAGCAAAGGCAGGGGCAGCAGGAGATATACTTGATATAGCTGATATCACAGCACTGTCAGAATATGAGGATGCCTCGGAAGATGATATAAGAGAGTTGCTTTCACTTTTAGGCTCAGAGGGAATAACTTTCAGAACTGAAGGTATCACTTTTGATAAAGACAGGATAAAACAGCTGACAAATGAGATCAGAGAATCCTGTGAGGAGGAAAGAACAGCCGCAGCAGGAAGAAGTGAGGATACCGTAAGGCTCTATTTCAGTGAGATAGCAGATCTTGAGCAGCTTGATGCACAAACCGAGCATGAACTTGTCCTTTCAGTGCTTGAGGGAGATGAACAGGCATCAGAGGAGCTTGTTGAGGGAACATTATATCTTCCTGTAATTACTGCACTGAAGCATCTTGGTAGGGGTATGCTGTTCCTTGATCTTGTTCAGGAGGGCAACCTTGTAATAATGACAGCAGCTCAGGAGATAACAGATCCGGCGGTCAGCTTTTCTGCATTCTGTGCATTCAGACTTGAAAGGCTGATGACAGAGCTTACTGTAAGCGATGAACAACCCCTGACGAAGATTCCCGGAGCAATAGCAGAGGATCTGGCAAGGTTGATTGAAGAAGAAAAAAAGCTTGACAGTGAGCTTGACGAAAAAGAGAAGATATCTGCACTTGCAGCAGCCCTGAAGCTTGACGAAAAAAGAGTTGCCGGACTGATCGGATTTGAAAAGGGAATTCTGAATACTCAGAATACTCAGAATACAGAGGAACAGGAGGATTTTTCTCCTGAGAAAACAGAAAACGCAGCAGATGAAATGCTTTCAAAGCAGGTCGGAGAAATGCTTTCGTCTCTTTCGGAGATGGAAGCGCGTGTAATATCAATGCGCTTCGGGATCGGAGGAAAGGGCGAGCTTTCATATGAGGAAATTGCTGAAAAACTCGGAATTACAGCAGAGGAAGTTTCTGAACTTGAAAAGCAGGCAATGCTTCATCTTGGGAGATAATTTATGAATAATAAACAGCCGGCGTAATGTGCATTTGGCAGATCACGTTCGGCTGTAGATTTTTCACTTCATCAGCATGAATACGGAAACAGCAGATC
>ONRO01000173.1 GCA_900320235.1 uncultured Eubacteriales bacterium | reverse complement strand
GTTGCATAATCTGCTGTATTGAAAAGAACAAATACTTTTGAACCGTCTGAATCCATAATATAGCCTGCTGTTTCCTTATTGTCCTCACCGAAGTTTACTGCTTTTGGAGTACCCTTTTTGATTTCCGGATTCTGATTTTTCAGAGCGATTACTCTCTTATAGAAATTGAGCAGGGAATTGTCGTCCTTCTGAAGCTCATCGACACCCTTTTCAGGAACCTCGTCCCTTGTTTCGCCCGGAATTGACGGAACATAGCCGGTCTTATCAGTTGCTGACCAGTACATTCCCTTACGCTTGTCAGGGTCACTTGCTGCACCCTCCATAGCAATTTCTTCACCATAGTAGATAAACGGATTGCCGGGTGCAAGGATATACAATGCTGCTGCCATCTTTCTTGAATATTCGTCTCTCAGGAAGCCTGCACTTCTGCCGGTATCATGGTTAGAGATGAAAGGCGTATTGATCGCATTTTTATTCACATCTGTAATTGTCTTCTGCCAGGCTTCAATGCTCTGTGCATATGACATTGCGTCCATTTTATTGACAGCACTTGCAACTCTTCCGCCTGAGCCTTCACTGTTGAAATCGAAAAGACTGTCTATGCCGGATTCATAATATTTAGCAATTATATTGCCGCCCTCCCAGCACTCGCCGACCATATATACATCGTCTTTTTCCTTCTTGACAGCATCATAGAACCATTTCAGTTCTTTTATTGATTCCTCGTCATGCGCACCCTCTGCTTTTGTTTTCTCGAACCAGAGTACAGCATCAAGACGGAAACCGTCTACACCCTTGTCGATCCAGAATTTTGCTGCATCAACAAGCTCAGCCTGAAGCTTTTCATTCTTAAGGTTAAGGTCAGGCATCTGATCCCAGAATTCACATTCATAGTACCAGTCGTCAACTCCTGCTTTATTCCAGCCGTTTACGCCATCCTTGCCCTTTTCAAAATTATAGTATTTTACATAACCGTCAGTTTTGCCGGCTTTCAGTTCTTCGATTGCCTTTTTGAACCATTCGCACTGTGTTGATGAATGGTTGATAACAAAGTCGATTATGATGTTAATGCCTCTTTTATGTGCTTCTGAAACGAGCTTTTCAAAATCCTCAATTGTTCCGTAGCTCGGGTCAACAGCCTTATAGTCCTTTACGTCATATTTATGATAGCTGTCTGAAGGCATGATAGGCATAAGCCAGATTCCCTCAATTCCAAGGTCGTCTGTCGTTTTTGTATCTCCGTCATTGAGATAGTCAAGCTTTGAGGTTATTCCGTTGAAATCGCCGATTCCGTCTCCGTTGCTGTCGCAGAAGGAATACGGAAAGATCTCATAAAATGTACGGTATTTATCTGATCTCTCTGTCAGCTTATAGTCAACTGTCTTGAAGCCGCCGTCTTCAGGAAGCGGCAGTGAACCATCCTCCGGCTCAGAAGCTTTGCTTTCTGTTGTACTTTCAGCGTTACTTTCTGTTGAAGCAGATGAAGAATTGCCGTTCAGATATGTTTCCTTTACAGTACAGCCGCATAGCGCTGTTGAGCATATCATTCCGGCGCATAAAAGTATGGAAGTTAATTTTTTCATTGATATTATTTGCCTCCTTTGTCATAGAACAAAAGCAGGGAGCTTTCGCATCCCTGCTTTATTGACTTTATAGATCAGCCCTTTACAGCGCCGCCTGTTACACCTGCTACATAGAATCTCTGCATGATTACGAAAAGAATCGTGATCGGGATAGCTATGAGCACAGCACCTGCACAGAATACTGTGAAGTATTCGCTGTATGTTTCGTTACTAAGCATCTTAAAAAGACCAAGTGCTACTGTGTATGCACTTTCATTGTCCTTCATGAAGTAACTTACAAAGATGTAGTCTGCCCACGGTCCGATAAATGTTGTCAGAGCCGTGTATACGATGATTGGCTTTGAAAGCGGAAGAATAATGATCCAGAAAATCTGGTTTCTTGTTGCGCCGTCGATCTTTGCAGCCTCATCGAGTGATCTCGGGATCGTATCGAAGAAGCCCTTTGCTACCTGATATCCGAGACCTGCGCCTGCGGAATATACGATAACAAGTGCGAAAAGCTGCTGCTTGAGACCGAAGATCTCCATGATGTTATATGTAGCTGCCATTGACATGAAGCCTGGGAACATACCAAGGATAAGACCGAGGTTAAGGAAGGTCTTACGGGTCTTGAAACGAAGACGTGAGAACGCATAACTTACCATGAGGATAAGGAGCGTTGAAATAGCACAGGAAAGAACTGCTACGATAAATGTATTTATGATCCACTGAAGATAAGGGAATCTCATTTCACTCATCGGAACGATGTCACCTGTGTTAGGATCTTTTTCTACAAAAAGTCTGATATAGTTATCTAATGTAAAGGTTTTCGGGAAAATTCCGGTTGAAACGCCGTCGCCGCTGAATGAAGCAAGTACGAGCCATACGATCGGTGATATCCAGATAACAACCATGATTGCAAGGATAACATAGATGAGGGTATTGACTGCCTTCTTCTTAGCAGCGTAGCCGCTCTGCATTGAAGAACTTGATGTATTTGTCATGAGAATTCCTCCTCATTCTTTGATGCCTTAGACATATTGAACGTAATAAGCGAACCGGCAGCACAGATTACGAATACGATAATACCGATTACGGCTGCGAGTTTGTAGTCCTTACTGTCAATTGTCAGCTTGTAAAGCCATGTTACAAGAAGGTCTGTCTGTCCGGCTTTATAGTAATCCGTGGAGTCTGGTCCACCGCCTGTAAGGAAGAAGATTACGTTGAAGTTATTGATATTGCCGACAAATGTTGTAATAAGGTAAGGTGTTGTTACGAAGAATATGTAAGGGAAAGTGATCTTTGTAAACTGCTGGAAAGCATTTGCACCGTCGATACGTGCACTCTCATAAAGATCTTCAGGAATGTTCATGAGAAGACCTGAGGAGATAAGCATTGTATACGGGATACCTACCCACATATTTACAATGATTAC
>ONRO01000409.1 GCA_900320235.1 uncultured Eubacteriales bacterium | reverse complement strand
TGTATATAATTACAAATCAGTGATATAACTTTAATGCAGTAATAACCAAACCAATCAGTTTTATGACTGAATCCTGAACCTTTTTTGAGAAATCAGAATCTGTCTGTCTGAGTATTGCAGTCAAAAAGCAAAAAAGCCTGACTCATATTCCCGCACAAAGCACTTTATTTTCGCTATCAGAAAAATAAAAATGACAGATTATATTGTAAAATATTCCGGAACATAGTATCATTATAATATACGGCTTTTGCCATATTACAGGAGTGATAAACATGAGAAAAACAAAAATAATCTGTACACTTGGTCCTTCGACCGAGGATGAAAAAATCCTTCGCCAGCTCATGCTGAGCGGAATGGATGTTGCAAGAATAAATATGTCGCACGGTACATATGAGGAGCATCAGGCTAAAATAGACCGTGTCAAAAAGCTCAGAAAAGAGCTTGATCTGCCTGTTGCGATCTTGCTTGATACAAAAGGTCCTGAAATACGCACAGGTAATTTCCCGGAAAAGGCAGTTCTCGAAGCCGGTCAGATCTTCACACTTACAACCATGCCCTGTGAGGGAAACAGCGAACGCTGTTTTATCACCTTTGCCGGTCTGCCTGAAGATGTGAATATCGGCACAAAGATACTCATTGATGACGGTCTTATCGAGATGGAGGTCACCGGAAAAACTGAAACCGATATCATCTGCCGTGTAATAAACGGCGGACCCGTTTCTTCTCACAAGGGCATCAATGTTCCCGATATCACACTTTCCCTCCCCTTCCTCAGTGAAAGAGACAAGGAGGACCTTCGATTCGGAATTGAACAGGATGTTGATTTTGTTGCGGCATCCTTTACAAGAAGCTCCGATGATATCAACGAGATGAAATCCTTTATCGAGCAGAACGGCGGCAACAATATCCGTATTATTGCAAAGATAGAAAACAAGGACGGCGTAAACAATATTGATGATATTATACGCATTTCTGACGGTATAATGGTTGCAAGAGGCGACCTCGGCGTTGAAATTCCCATCGCAGAAATACCTGTGATCCAGAAAATGCTTATCAAAAAGACAAGAAATTCTGACAAACCTGTTATTACAGCAACACAGATGCTTGATTCAATGATAAAGAATCCCCGCCCCACAAGAGCAGAAACAACTGACGTTGCCAATGCGATCTATGACGGAACAAGCGTTATCATGCTTTCAGGAGAAACCGCTGCTGGTGCTTATCCGGTTGAAGCTGTAAAGACAATGGCGAACATTGCTGTCACAACAGAAAACAATATCAATTACATTGACCGCTTCAACAAGCTTGATATGCATGAGCGTCCCGATGTAACATCTGCAATTTCCCATGCAACCTGTACAACTGCACATGATCTCGGTGCTGCTGCTATCATCACCGTTTCAAAAAGCGGAAGCACCTCACGGATGCTTTCAAAATACCGTCCGGAATGTCCCATTATCAGCGGTACTCCCAGTGAAAAAGTCTGGCGTCAGACAAACATGTCCTGGGGAGTATGCCCGATAATGATAGAGGAGAAGAATAACACTGACGACCTCATAGATCATGTCATTGACACTGCACAGAAAAAGGGCTTACTCAGCAACGGTGATCTTGTTGTACTGACAGCCGGAGTACCGCTTGGTGTTTCAGGCACAACAAATCTTATGAAGGTGCATCTTGTGGGTAATATCCTTTGCAGCGGAGGAACGATCGTCAATGATCTTTCCGCACACGGTCATCTTGTAGTATGCAAATCCGACGAGGAAGCACTTCTCAACTGCAAGGAAGGCGAGATACTTGTCATTCACGAAACAAACAACAGTCTGCTGCCGGTAATGAAGAAATGCGCCGGAATTATCACAGAGGTTGACGGAACGGATTCTCATGCTGCAATTGTAGGTCTTGCACTTAACAAGCCTGTTATTGTCGGTGCTTCAAATGCGACTGAGCTGCTGAAAACCGGTGCCAATGTAAATATCTTCTCAGGAAAAAGTGTTGTCACAACTGCCACAACAAAGTTCTGAAAAATCTGACAGCTGATTTTGTTATCACATACCCGGTAATCCGGATTTGTAACAGGCTGTTAAAACAATATAATAGCCGGAAGGGACTGCCGCACATCATTGCGACAGTCCCTTTATCTTTGCTGCCTTACGGCAGTGATTATGCAATTTTAATGACCGCTGTCATTATTATTCCACTGATTGCTGAGGATAAACATGCCAATACTCTGACATTCCTGATTTATCTGAGCCTTTGATGATCTTTAAGACAGGATCAGGATGCTCTTCTGAATTTACTTTTGTTCGAGCTTGTAAACCATGACCTCGGACTGAGGGCAAGCAGAAGAGGATATATCTCAAGTCTGCCGAAAAGCATTGCAAAGGTCAGCACTATTGTTGAAAAATCCGAATAATCGGCATAGCTGCCCATAGGGCCTACAACAGAAAAGCCCGGTCCTACATTATTGATGCAGGATACTGCCGCGGATATGTTGGTTTCCAGATTGAACGGCTCAAATGATATAAGAAGAAATGTACACATGATCAGGAATGTATAAAGTGCAAAATATGCGCTGACACCCTGTATTGTATTATTGTCAACAGTCTTTCCGTCTATCTTTACTGCAGATACAGAACGTGGATGGAGAAGATGTCCGATATCTCTTTTTACTATCTTCGAGAGCAGCATAACCCTCGCAATTTTAAGTCCGCCGGCAGTTGAACCTGCACAGCCTCCGATAAACATAAGTATAAACAATACCGCCTTTGCAAGCATCGGCCAGGTATTGAAATCGACTGACGAAAAACCCGATGTCGAACTTATCGAAAGCACCTGGAACATTGCATGACGAATACTGTCATGCACATTATTGTATATCGGGTAAATACTGAATGTGATTATTCCTGTCGAAACAAGTACAATAGCAGTATATATCCAAAGCTCGGTGTTTTTTACAACAGGGATGAATTTCTTCAGTATAAGCAGATAATAGAGGTTGAAATTCAGGCTGAAGATATACATGAATACTATAATCACCCACTGAAGATACGGATTATAGCTTCCCAGAGAATCAGCCTTTATTCCGAAGCCGCCTGTACCTGCAGTACCGAGGGCATGAATCGCACTGTCATATACCGGCATTCCGCCGAGAAGAAGAAATATAAATTCAAGAACCGTAAGGGCAAGATAGATAATGTATAGTATCTTTGCAGTATCCTTGATCTTCGGAACAAGTTTTCCGATCACGGGGCCTGCCATCTCTGCCCTCATTATATGCATCGAACGTCCGGAATCTGTCGGAACGATCGCCATTATCAGCACCAACACTCCCATGCCGCCTATCCAGTGTGTGAAGCTTCTCCAGAAAAGCATTCCGTGACTCATACTTTCAACATCGGTCAGGATAGTTGCGCCGGTCGTTGTAAATCCGCTGACAGTTTCAAAAACCGCATCAACATAGTTTGGTATCTCCCGGCTGAAATAAAACGGCAGAGCACCGAACAGCGACAGAAAAACCCACGCAGAGGCTACAATTGCAAAACCCTCACGGGCAAAAATCACCTTGGAATGAGGCTTTATAAATATTACAGTCAGAAGTCCAAGACAAGCTGTAATACCTATCGTTTCCGAAAAAGCAGTCATACTGTCCCATTCACCGTATATAATACTGATTATCAGCGGCAGGATCAGCATGATTGATTCCAGCACAAGCATCTGTCCGACACGCAGCAGTATCATTCGTCTGTTCATCATAGCCTTACCCTCACCTCAGAATATCAGAAAGATCGTTCAGTCTGCGGCTTTCTGAAACAACGATAACTCTGTCACCCTCAAGGATCACATCATTACCTGTCGGCAGAATTGACTTCCGGTTGCGGATTATTCCGCCGAGGAGTATATTATCCTTGAATTTCAGATCCTTCAAAGGTACATTCATTGCCTTGAAATCTGATTTGACATTGAATTCAAGCACCTCTGCCTTTTCATCCATTATTTTATAAAGGGTTTCAACATTACTTCCAAGACTGTTTTCAAGTGCTCTTGCATACTGCACTATCCTGTCCGCAACGATCTGTTTCGGAGAGATCACTGTATCTATTCCGAGGTTATTTGCCATTTCCGCAAGCTCGCCTCTGTTCACCTTTGTTATGACCTTCGGCACATGCTTGCCGGATGCAAATATTGATATGAGAATGTTTTCCTCATCCATTCCTGTCAGGGCTACGAATGCATCAGTCGTGTTAAGACCTTCTTCTTCAAGGACCTCCTGCTGTGCGCCGTCACCGTTTATTATAACTGCCTTCGGAAGAAGATCTGACAGTTCATCACAGCGAACAGGGTCACGCTCTATTATCTTCACCCTGTGACCAGATGCGATCAGCTTTACAGCAAGATAATATGCGATCCTGCTGCCACCGAGAAGCATTATATTCCTTGCCTGTTTTCTTTCAAGCCCCAGAACCCTCATAAGCTTGAGGATCTCTCCCGACTCTCCTGTCAGACCTATTTTGTCGCCCTTTCTGAGAACAAAATTACCGTCAGGAATAAACACCTCATCGCCTCTTTTGACGACAGATACAAGGAATTTTTCCTTGAATCTGCTCCTGATATCCATAAGCTTGAGATTGTCAAGCGCAGAGCCCTCATTTATTACTATTTCAATTATTTCAAAATTTCTGCCGGAAAATGATTCTATCTTTACTGCGGAAGGCATCCTGACGATATTATACATTTCCCTTGCTGCATACATTTCAGGGTTAATAACCACTGAAATATTAAGCTGATGCTTCAGGAAAGAAAGACTCTCAAGATTATACTCCGGCTTTCTTATTCTTGCAATTGTATGCTTTGCTCCCATTTTTCTGCTCAGATAGCAGCACAGCATATTGAATTCATCTGATGCAGTAACGGCTATTACAAGTTCAGCTTCTGATACACCTGCATCCTGAAGTGTTTCACAGTCTGTTCCGCTTCCGCATACAGTCATTACATCATAAATATTAGTAATGCTCTCAAGCACAGTGGAATTATTATCCACTGCGACAACATCATGACCTTCTTCGACAAGACTTTGCACGATTTTTGAGCCTATTTTACCACATCCGACAACTATAATATCCATGTTAACCTCACTTTTTCATGCAGTATTCCTGATAAACGAAAATAATACATCACATATAATAATATAACAAATAAAAAATATGTCAAGTGTATTTACCATTTATTTGAAATTTTAAGTTTTTTTCAAAGCACGGATAAATTTTTATCTTTATTATTATCTGCGGCAATTGGATATATTTCAGATTTATGATATAATATATATAATTTTAAATATCAGGCATGAGGTAATATCAGCTGACCTGTGCCAATGTCAGATACCTCTGCTGCCGGGATTTTTCATCATTCTGAAAGGAGTGTAATAATGTCAAAACTGAATGAAAACAATGACAGTCCGGTGCATGATCCGGCTCTTGCAGGTCTTGACGATGAGGATGTTACTATTTCTCCGTCCGAAAGATTCAGGCGGAAAATTTTCAAAATGGTATCTGTCGGCGTAGTCGATGTATTTATCAACCAATTCTATGATGTTCTCAGCACAAGCATGCTTATCGTGAATCTTGCCATTACAATACTTAACACATATTCTTCTGTCCGTGAACAATACGGCTACATATTTGATGCAGTCGAGCTTGTTACTGTTATCTTTTTTGCTGTTGATTATGCTCTGAGAATATATACAGCAAAATGCCTGTATCCCACACGCAGCCATCCCAAGGCGGTGATAAGATATATTTTCTCATTCACAGGTATTATTGATTTTCTCTCATTCTTCCCATATTTCATGCCGATGTTCTTCCCGGCTGGTGCTGCGGTATTCAAAATGTTCCGTGTTGCAAGAATACTGAGACTTTTCAGGATCAACGCCTACTATGATTCGCTTAATGTAATTACTGAGGTTCTTCTCAGGAAGCGCCAGCAGCTGATGTCCTCAATATTCATCATCCTTGTTATGATGCTTGCTTCAAGTCTTTGCATGTACAGCATTGAAAATCCTGTTCAGCCTGAGGTATTCAGCAATGCATTCTCCGGAATATGGTGGTCGGTTTCTACCCTTCTCACTGTGGGCTACGGTGATATCTACCCGATCACAACTGCCGGAAAAGCCATGGGTATTATCATTGCTTTTCTCGGTGTAGGCATTGTTGCTATCCCGACCGGTATCATTTCCGCCGGTTTTGTCGAGCAGTATTCAAAACTCCAGAGCATCGGGAACGGAGAGGAAGAAGATGTGCATTTTATCAAAATCGAACTGAAAAATAATGACAAATGGGTCGGAAAGCGTGTTACTGACCTTGCACTGCCGCAGGGAATGATAATCGCCGTTATTCAGAGAGGCGAAGAAACTATGATTCCACGTGGTAATGTTCGTCTTAAGCCCGGCGATCAGCTTATCATCGGTGCAGATTCGATAAAGGGCGACAAGCCTGTTTATCTTAAAGAGATCACGATACGGGGCAGTCACCGGTGGAATGGTCAGATGCTCAGGGATCTTGATATTTCCAGACAGACATTCATTATTATGATAAAGCGGGGCGACAAAACGATCATTCCAAAGGGTGATTTCGTTTTTCACGAACACGATAATGTTATTCTTTATTCAAAGGTGAAAGACAAAGTTTCTGATGATGAGAAAACTGAAAAGATATGATAAAAAGCTCCTGTCGGGAATGATCCCGGACAGGAGCTTCTTTTTCAGAGATATATTTTCATCTTTCACTGAATCATCTGTTATTCACCGTTTCAGGGTACATATCATGGCGGGCAAGTCTGTCCCATGCAAGGCTTTCCCATTTTGTTCCGGCTCTGCCATAGTTGCAGTATGGATCAATAGATATTCCGCCTCTCGGAAGAAACTTTCCCCAGACCTCAATATATTTCGGATCCATAAGTTTTATCAGATCCTTCATTATGATATTCACACAATCCTCGTGAAAATCCCCGTGATTACGGAAGCTGAAAAGGTACAGCTTGAGTGATTTGCTTTCCACCATCTTTTCTGCAGGAATATATGATATATATATAGTTGCAAAATCAGGCTGCCCTGTTATCGGACACAGACTTGTGAACTCCGGACAATTGAATTTTACAAAATAGTCATTATCCGGGTGCTTGTTCGGAAATGTTTCCAGTACGGACGAATCATAATCCGACTTGTATTTTGTATTATTGTTTCCGAGAAGAGTGATCTCTCCTCTTTCATTTTCGCTTCTTCCTTCCATTTCTACACTCCTTTCCCGGGTGACTCTGTCCTCCGGAGCTGAACTTTTCGATCTGCTGCACAAAGCTCTTTCCTGAACACGGCTTCACTTTCAGGATTCATTGATTTTCAAAGCCGGATCAGTTACTCCGTTAAGCCTGAATGCCTCAGCCCTGTCACGGCAGGTACCGCAGACTCCGCACGGACGGTCGCCGCCCTCATAGCAGCTCCATGTCATTTCATATGGGACATTAAGTTCAAGACCCCGTTTAACCACCTGTGACTTATTGATTCCTATAAACGGCGCGGTGACCTTCAGTACATTTCCGCTTCCAAGATATATAGCTCTGTTTATTGAATCATTGAATTCGCTGCTGCAGTCAGGATAGGCATTTCCTGCCGCATCATCGCTGTGTGCCCCGTAAAATATCTCCGTGCAGCCATTTGAAAGAGCAATACTTGCGGCACAGGATAAAAACAATCCGTTGCGGAAAGGAACATATGTTGAAACAGGTGCTCCTCCTGTTTTTTTGATCTGTTCATCATAGCTTTCCTTAGGTATTTCCTCATCTGAACCTTTGAGCAGGGAGCAGCTGCTGTCCTGAAAAATCACCGAAACATCGATTTCCCTGAGCTTTACTCCGTAATAGGCTGCAATTTTCCGAGCGGCATCATTTTCCCTGCTATGCTTCTGACCGTAACTTACAGAAAGAGCAAGAACTTCATCTGCTCCGTATTTTTCTATTGCAATAGCAAGACATGTAGTGCTGTCTACTCCTCCGCTGAATAATACAAGTGCTTTCATTTTTTCCTCCTCTTATCATACGCCGCGCATATCCGGATTCCAGATGAATTTATGAAGCTGAAGCTGAAGTCTTACATCATTAAGCTTTTTTTCTTTTATGAACTCCACTATCTTTTCCGGTTCTATCTTTCCGAACACAGGACTGAAATATATATTACATTTTCCAATCAGCTGATATTTACAGATTATCTCATATGCCCTTTCAAGATCCTGAACGCTTCCGCTTACAAACTTAACTGTATCATTTCTGTCAAGATACGCAAAATTCTCACAGTTCATTTTATCTTCCATACCGCTTGAAGGCAGCTTATAGTCCATTGTAAAGACAGGTCTTTTCTCCGATCGTGCAAGTTCATCAAGAGACAGACTGCCGTTTGTTTCTATTTCGACACGATTTCCCTGACTAATCAGAATATCTGTAAGATTACGGATTTCTTTCTGAAGCAAAGGTTCTCCGCCTGTCAGGGTAACATTTTTAACTCCGCTGTTTCTGACAAATCCGGCTATTTCATCTGCACTCAGATTCTTAGCAGCTGCACTGTCATCTGCTGCCCAGATAGTATCACAGTATGAACACCTCAGATTGCAGCCGCGAAAACGTATAAATACTGCAAGTTCACCTGCCCGTGTGCCTTCACCGTTAATGCTGACAAAGCTTTCTGCAACAGAAAACATTATTATTCCTCCTCATATACAGCACAGTTTTTCGGAGTTTCATAGACTGCCACACTTTTAACCGGTATTCCGCTGTCTTTCAGGATCCCATAAAAATGTCTTGCAAAGTTTTCCGCTGTGGGGCGGAAATCAACTTCAATAAGCCTGAACCCTTCCTCATCCAGTGCCTCAGCAGTTTTTTTCTTCAGGCTGCCTGTTTCATAGATCAGGGCATGATCAAAACTGTCGGCGATTTTTCTGACAGCTTTTTTCAGATCGCCAAAATCTATAAGCATTCCTTTTTTTGTTCCGTCAGCAATAAGCTTCTCACCTGCTGCCTGAACCTCAATTACCCAGTGATGGCCATGGATATTTGCACATTTCCCTTTATAACCAAAAAGAAAATGTGCGCTGTCAAATGAAGCTGAGCTTTTCAGATAATACATAAGTCACCTCTAAAAAAACAGCGCCTGCCTTATAGCAGACGCATCCATAGTATATCAGATCAACCGTGCCGCCGCAAATACAGCCGACAACATTTCAAATGAAATACGGGGCTGATTATCAGACTGTAAACCGAGCTCATCTGATCAGTATTATTCTGTCAGCAGCAATAAACTATCTGATTCAATACCCCTGTCAGAGCATTGACATGCTCTTCGGATGCCCTGGTTTTTTTAACGACAGGATGGCGCAAACGAACTGTCGGGAAAACTCCTTCCTCTACATTTTATATTATACCATAATCTTTCCCATTGTCAAGCCGGCAGGCAGCGTG
>ONRO01000321.1 GCA_900320235.1 uncultured Eubacteriales bacterium | reverse complement strand
TTTTTTTATAAAAAAAGCTTGACTTTTTTCTTTCCATGTCTTATAATAAAATACGTTCCCGAGAGAAAACAAAATATGCGGATGTAGCTCATCTGGTAGAGCGCAACCTTGCCAAGGTTGAGGTAGCGAGTTCGAGCCTCGTCATCCGCTCCAGAAATGCCCCGTCACTTTGTGTCGGGGCTTGTTTTTTGTCAGAATTGCTGTAAGATGTTTTTATATTCATTCTTACAATATAGTATCATAAACCCTGTCAGGGTCAATAATATCTGTAAGGATTGTTCAATTATTCATTCAAAAAGCTGAGTAAACGTTTCTGATTGGTCGGAATATGCAATTTTTACTCTGTTTAATGACTAATTATCATAATAATGCAGAAATTTTAAATTAACTCTTTATTTTTGCTGAAATAAAGAATATAATGTGATATGTAAAGTTATAAGGTATATTCATAGGAGTATCCCTTTTTCTATGATATTTTTTTATGATTGGGAGTGCTTTGTGTGGTAACAAATTATGAACACCTGCTTGATAATGTGAGGAGGATCCATTTTGTGGGCATAGGCGGATCTGGTATGTGCCCTCTTGCCGAAATACTCCATAATGAAGGCTTTGAAATAACCGGCTCTGATGTAGCTGAATCAGATACTCTTGAACGTATTCGTTCCTATGGCATCCCTGTTACAATGGGTCATATGGCTGAAAATGTTATCGGTGCAGATCTTGTAGTCTATACTGCCGCTGTAAAGCTCGATAATCCTGAACTTGTTTCTGCAAAGGAAAATAATATTCCTGCTGTCGAACGCTGTATCATGCTCGGAGCTGTTGTTGAGAAATTCAGGAATTCAGTTGCTGTCTGCGGAACTCACGGAAAAACAACTACCACATCAATGCTCACTCAGATCTTTACAATGTCTGATTTCGATCCAACCGCTATTATCGGAGCTAAACTCCCCTTTATCGGCGGAAACAGCCGTGTCGGAAAATCGGATATCATCGTCTGTGAGGCCTGCGAATATGTGGATACATTCCTTCATATGTGGCCTGCTGTCAGCGTTATTCTTAATGTTGACGAGGATCACCTTGATTATTTCGGCACTCTCGACAGAATCAAACAGTCATTTACAAAATTTGCTGATCAGACTTCCTCAACCCTTGTTGTAAACGGCGATGATGCAAACACTATGGAATGTGTCAAGGGTATGGAAGAAAAAGGTAAGAAAATTGTTACTTTCGGCTTCGGCGAAAACAATGATTTCCGTGCTCAGATCACTGCCTTCAATGTTTGTCATACATTCGATATTATCAATAACGGCAAAAAACTGGCAACAGTAAACCTCTCTGTACCGGGTAAATTCAATGTTATGAATGCTCTCGCCGCTTCGGCTGCTGCAATCACTCTTGGTGTTGATCCTGAAAAGGCAGCCCGTGCTCTTGAAAGCTTCAGAGGCGCTCACAGAAGATTTGAGATCCTCGGCAAACCCCGCGGAATCACTGTTGCTGATGACTTTGCACATCATCCCACTGAACTTCGCGCAACACTTACAACCGCTATGAGCATGGGTTATAAAAATGTCTGGGCTATCTTCCAGCCCCACACCTATTCAAGAACCTATACCTTCCTTAATGAATTCGCAGATGTACTGTCACTGGCAGATCACTGTATCCTCTCTGAAATCCTTCCTGTAAGAGAAACAAATACTTACAATATCTATGCTAAAGATCTTGCTGATAAAATAAACGGCTGTGTGTGGTTCAAAACATTTGAGGAAATTACTGACTACGTTACAAGAAAAGCAGGCCCGGATGATCTTATACTTACTATCGGCGGCGGAAATGTGTATATGTGCGCAAATATGATCATGAACAGGCTCTCCAGATAATTTGATTTGCTATTGCGGCTGTCACAGGACAGATTATTAATATAAAGGCAGTGATTGTAAATTGGACAAAAGACTCAGACTTTATGGTTTCAATAACCTGACAAAAACCTTGAGCTTCAATATATATGACGTATGCTATGCTAAGACAGAGCGTGAACAAAAAGATTATATTGCTTATATAGATGAACAGTATAATTCAGAACGTCTTACAAATATTCTGTGTCACGTCACGGAAATGATAGGTGCGTCGGTACTTAATATCTCAAAACAGGATTATGACCCTCAGGGTGCAAGTGTAACACTGCTTATTTCTGAAAACGGTCTGCCTGAAAAGGTCGATCCTTCCTGCAATGCGGGAAGCTGGCTTATTGCACAGAAAAAAGAATCTGTGGCGGCTCATCTTGATAAAAGCCATGTTACAGTGCATACCTATCCGGAATATCATCCCGGAAATGCTATCGCAACCTTCAGAGTCGATATTGATGTTTCAACCTGCGGGACTATCTCCCCTCTAAATACTCTTGATCTTCTTATCGACAGCTTTGATTCGGATATTATTACAATTGATTACCGTGTGAGAGGCTTTACAAGAAATCAGGACGGCAAAAAACTATTTATGGATCATAAGATAACCTCTATTCAGGATTATATAAAGGACGAAACTCTCAAAAGATATGATACAGTCGATATCAATGTATATCAGGCAAATATTTTTCATACACAAATGCTGATAAAGGAGCTTGAGCTTCAGAATTATCTTTTCAAGACAGATGTTTATGAGATCTCTCCAAAGGAAAGACTCGCCATTTCCAACAGCCTGAGAAGAGAAATGATCGAAATTTTCAGCGGCACTAATGTTTATAATGAGGACTGATAAATGAAGCTTGACCAGAGTAGTGCGCCTATCTTTGAGGCGATCACAGAATACAGAGAAAACAGGATAGTTTCCTTCGACGTTCCCGGACACAAACAGGGTAAGGGTAATCCGGAGCTTACAAGCCTTCTCGGAAGACAATGCATGAGCATTGATGTAAACTCTATGAAACCCCTTGATAATCTCTGCCATCCGGTGAGCGTCATTAAAGAAGCAGAGGAGCTTATGGCGGATGCCTTCGGAGCTGCTCATGCTTTTTTTATGGTAAACGGAACTTCAAGCGCTGTTCAGGCAATGGTAATGAGTGTCTGCAGCCGCGGAGATAAAATTATCATGCCGAGAAATGTACACCGCAGCAGTATCAATGCACTGATAGTCTGCGGTGCTGTTCCCGTTTATGTGAACCCAGGAGTCAACAAACGTCTTGGCATTCCTCTTGGAATGTCTGTTGAATCCATAAGAAAAGCCATTAAAGAAAATCCCGATGCAAAGGCTATTATTGTCAACAATCCTACCTATTACGGTGTATGCTCAAATCTTCGCGAAATCGTCAAGCTTGCACATTCTGCCGGTATGAAGGTTCTCGTAGATGAAGCACACGGAACTCATTTCTATTTCGGCGATTATATGCCGTTGTCGGCAATGAGTGTCGGCGCTGATATGGCTGCTGTCAGCATGCACAAAACAGGCGGTTCTCTTACTCAAAGCTCTGTTCTTCTTCTCGGACCGGATGTGAATCCGGGTTATGTCCGTCAGGTAATCAATCTTACACAGACAACAAGCGCTTCCTATCTCCTTCTTACCTCTCTTGACATTTCAAGAAAAAATCTTGCTCTGAACGGAAAAAAGATTTTTGAAAAGGTAACGACCCTTGCTTCTTACGGAAAGCGTGAAATAAACCGTATCGGCGGCTTTTATGCTTTTTCAAGAGAGCTTGTCAACGGTGACGATATTTTTGACTTCGATCCGACAAAGCTGTCTGTTCACACCAGAGATGTCGGTCTTGCCGGCATTGAGGTATATGATATCCTTCGTGACAGATTCGATATTCAGATCGAATTCGGCGATATAGGCAATATCCTTGCGATTATTTCAGTAGGTGATTCAATGCTCAATATTGAGCGACTTATCTCTGCAATGTCGGAGATAAAAAGACTTTACACCCGCGATCCTGCCGGAATGCTCGATCACGAATACATCGAGCCGCATGTTGTCTGCTCGCCTCAGGAAGCTTTCTATTCAGCTAAAACCCAGCTTCCGCTTGATAATACCCTCGGAAAGGTCTGTGCAGAATTTGTGATGTGCTATCCGCCGGGAATACCAATACTTGCGCCCGGCGAACTTATCACTGCAGATGCACTTGAATATATCAAATATGCAAAGATCAAGGGCTGCAATCTCCTCGGAGCTGAGGATATGAACACTGAAAAAATCAATGTTATGAATACATGATAAATTCTTTTTTATAATAAACAGAATCAGTGGTGACGATTGTACGGTTTTTTTCAGTTTCTTCTCCTGACACTGCTGTCGATCGGGTCGTCCTGATTCTGCGGACGCGGACAAAAGAGAAGACCCATTAGTAA
>ONRO01000161.1 GCA_900320235.1 uncultured Eubacteriales bacterium | reverse complement strand
GAACCAATTAATCTTTTTTTCAGACCGCTCCGGCGGTCTATTTGCCGTACTTGCTTTTTCCCAGTTTTCAGTGAATTTTTTTCTAAGTATTTTTTAGCTTTACTACTTGACTTTTGTTTGCAGGTCTGTTACAAATACTTTCATAATATACCTCACGTTACCGTTCGTCTCTTAATATAACTTGTTAAAAACATTAAAATTTAGCATTTTGTCAATGTTATTCAAAACATAAGACATTCAAATTTTTCAAAAAACTCATAAAATTGTAAATTAAATAAATTATGTTTTCCAAATCCGTAACCGTATTTTTTTTACAACATAATCAATTCAAATATTTAGATAACCTATTATAAAACAAATCTGGATACTTATCGCAATAATCTGAAAATGCATTAATAAAAACACTAACCTCTTGATTATCAACATCAACAACTCTTTTATAAATTGTCGCAATAACCCCGTCTCGCAAAATAATTGATTTTTTCATTTCAAAATGAGAGCTAACAAATTGATTGTTATAAAATTTATCAATCATCGTACTTAATACACCTTCATTTCTTACATTTTCGCGTTCTTGGATTGGCAAAACGACAAGAACATATTGTGCATCAAAGAAACCTATTGGGAATCCTTCGCTTGGAGCCAAAAAGTTATTGCTGTAATAGTATTGATTAACAAAAGGTTCTGGATAATTCTTAAAAACTTCTGAATCATACTCCCTGCTAGCCGCTAGCACTTGAACTCTTTCCCCTTCATCAAGAATTGTATCAAAATATGTATTGATTTTTTTCAAGCCTAATGTATCCATTCTTTGATGAGGGTATAAATCCAATGTAGAGAAAAGTGCATTGCAGATAGAATTATCTGAATTAATTGCAATACAATTAACTGCAGAAATAACCATTGCAACAGCAGGAACAATACATAACCATTTTTTTCGAAAATAAATAAATAAATAAAGAGTGAGAAGTATTCCCCAAAAGTAGCCAAAAAACAATATTAAACTTTGGTGATGACCCATATTCTGTATTCTTGTGAAACAAAATAAAGTCAAACAATTTGATAGTACAAGAATTACTGTATAATATCTTGTTATCTCCTTTATAGTACCGATTATCCACCCTAACAACACAAGAGACGCGACTATAATTCCAAGCATTTGCACTTGATTTGGAAACTCTGCAAAAAAACCACCAGTATACCAAGACGAATATGATTCGCTATAATTATTATTAATAATCATATCTATCAGTTTATCAAAAACAACAATCCCAATTACGCTACAACTAATTCCAAAAAAAGCAATATTCCTTAATATAGCAACAATTTTATGTTTTTTATATATTGTTTTGATTATTAGAATAATAAAATAAGAAATGTAATATCCTACAACCAAAAAAATATACCATCTCCGCGTTAAAATAATAGAAACAGTCACTAAAAAAATGATTATCCACCTATTATAATCTCTGTAACAAAAATCATATGGTAAAGTTAATAATATGATTATTCCCGCAAAGAATAATCCAAAAACATCAGGCAGTCCTTGAATTGAAGCTGAATGCAACAATGGAAACGAAACAATTAGAATAGCAGTTAATATTAAGGTCATCTTCTTGTTTTCTACACCTAAAACAGTATAAAATGCCCATTTAGCAAAGCAATAAAGAATTATCATGGAAGGTGTTACGCAAGTGAAAAAATATGAAAGAATAAAGGTCTGAATTGAACCATTCGTAAAGAAAAAAACAGGGTATATAAACATGTTTAAAAAACATCCATACGGCGTCTTCATACCAGAAAAAAACCATTCATTCAATCCTCCAATTGCTGAATAAGAATATTCAGTTGAAAGATGCTGCATTCTTTCATAGTATGTTGTAAAATCCCAGACGTAAATTGATGTTCTTAATGATACAACAACACAATAAACAACAAAAGAAGAAATTATCATTCCTAAAATGATGATTAAATCAAATTTACAAAGTTTTATCTTTGCTTTCCTAACTGTGTATTCAAATAAGAAGTAAAGAGAAAAAAGCGCAATTACACCTTCTATTAGAAAACAAAATGAATTAAACAAAGGATTATGAAGAAAATACGCCAAAGCATTTATCAAGACCAACAAAACTATACTCAAAAATATAAAGATTATTCTTCTACTCCACTTAATGCTTTTCCTAACGGTTTCGATCAAATAAGAAATCATAAAAACGCTGTAAAATAAAGATAATAAAGACAAAACACATCCTAAAATAAGTAATAAAGATATATTCGAAATATGTATTCCAGACGCTATTGACTCGATTTTACTTGAAGGAGACCATGTAACTACAAAATGGCGCGTAGAAACAAACAATAGTATTAACGATAATATACTGGAAGCTATTTTAATTGTGAGATTGATTTTTTTAAAAATCAGAAACAGACTTTTATTTGATGCCGCAATCCATATATTTATAAGTAAAACAACAATAGATATCACTAGCCACATTCTTCTCCCTGAAATCAACAAGCAAAAGTAGAATAGACCAGACATAATGAACAAGAAATTGTTCTTTAAATTCTGAAAGTCAAATTTATAATTGGTAATACTATTCATATTAATCCACATGCCGGTGCGGCACCGGCACAAATAGAGATGAAAACGGAAGCCGCAAAATTTCCCGTTTTCTGTTATACTG
>ONRO01000314.1 GCA_900320235.1 uncultured Eubacteriales bacterium | reverse complement strand
TAGAAGAGGATAACGAAGAAGAGACGGACAAGCCTGTTTTCGGATCTGAGAATACAGATGTCATTTCCGAGGCAGATGCAGAACCGGATTATTCTGAGTCCGGGGAAACTGAAAATCCCGTTGATCCCGATGCATATCTGGATCCAAATGTTACGCTTGAAGCTGATGTGATATCAACTGCAAATTTCGCACTTCAGCAGAACGGACTCGAAATTGTTAAGTCAATAAAGATCAGAAACGGAAATAATGATCCGATCAAGGATATTGATCTTGTGATCACATCGGTTGATGAGCTTTGCCAGCCATATATGACTCATATCGAATACATATCTCCGGAATCTGATTTTGAAATAAAGCATGCTTCTCTCAGACTGAACGGCGACAAGCTGGTTTCACTTACTGAAGCAGTCAAAGGAAGTATTCAGTTTGAGCTGTCCAAGGATGGCATGACGATTGCAAGACTCAGCAAGGAACTGGATGTACTTGCTTATGATGAATGCACAGGCTTCGGACTGTATCCTGAGCTTCTGTGTTCGTTTGTTACACCGAATCATCCGGATATAGTCAATATAATAAAGAAAGCGTCACAGCTTCTTGAAAAATGGACAGGAGATCCTTCCTTTACCGGATATCTTAGCTGTGATCCGAATAAGGTATTAAAACAGGCTGCTGCAATTTACGGAGCTATTCAGGAACTGAATATTGTATATTCAATGCCTCAGGCAAGCTTTGAATCAGCAGGTCAGCGTGTACGGCTCTGTGATAAGATCATAGAGCAGAAGCTGGGCACCTGTATGGATATGACGCTGCTTTATGCATCTGCACTTGAGCTTGTAGGAATTCACCCTATACTTATACTGAAAAAAGATCATATATTTGCAGGTCTGTGGCTTGAAGATATGACCTTCCCGGAGGCAGTTCAGGATGATACTGCATTACTGAGCAAAAAGCTTGCAGACGGAATAAATGAGATTGCTGTTGTTGAATGTACAGAAATGAACGCCGGACATGACGTTGCCTTTGATGAAGCATCCCAGGCAGCAGTCAAGGAAATTGCAGATGCACTTTACATTATAGATGTAAAGCGTTCAAGGCTCAGCGGAATAAAGCCTATTCCCATGAGGATAAAGAGCGACAGCGGCTGGACAGTCATGCAAAAGACAAGAGATGAAGCAGAACTGACAGCTGTTCCGAAGGAGCTTGGTTCTGTTATTACAATAGATGAAACAGAAAAAACGCCTCTTACAAAGATGCAGCAGTGGGAAAGAAAGCTGCTTGATCTGGGACTCAGGAATGCTCTTATTAATTTCAGAATTTCAAAAACAACCGTACCGCTGATTATCAGTTCGGTTGATGATCTTGAGGATGCTCTTGCTGACGATGAAGATTTCAGCGTAATGCCACGTCCGGAGGATGTAAAGCTTTCCGGAGGAGTAACCTTTGATGCATTGTCAGAAATAGGCGATTGTGCAGAAATAATTAAATCAGAATTCAATAATCATCGTCTGCGTTCAGTATTTACTGAAACAGAGCTTGGAAATGCGATCAAGGAGATATACAGAGCTTCAAAGCTTGCAATGGAAGAAAACGGTGCAAATACATTGTATATAGCTCTCGGACTTCTCCGCTGGTATGAAAACCCGAAGAGTACAAAGGCAAGATATGCTCCGATCCTTCTTCTCCCGATTGAAATGGTAAGAAAGTCTGCTTCAAAAGGATATGTTATCAGACTGCGTGATGAAGATCCTGTGATGAATATTACCCTTCTCGAAAAGCTGAAGCAGGATTATGAAATAGATATCCAGGGACTTGATCCCCTGCCTCATGATGAACATGGCATAGATACAAGAAAGGTATTTACAATTATCCGCAAGGCCGTAATGGAAAAGAAAAACTGGGATGTAAACGAAACTGCATATCTTGGTATTTTCTCATTCTCGCAGTTTGTAATGTGGAATGATATAAGAAACCGCAGCGCAGATCTGGCTGAAAATAAGATTGTAAAAAGTCTTATGGACGGTAAGCTTGCATGGAAAGCCCAGGAAATGGATATGGGCAAGCGAGTGCCCGAGGACGAGGTTCTTCTTCCTATGCCAGCGGATGCATCACAGCTGTATGCAATTGAATGTGCAGGAAAGGGAGAAAGCTTTGTTCTTCACGGCCCCCCCGGTACAGGTAAATCCCAGACTATCACCGCACTTATTGCAAATGCGCTTGCACAGGGAAAGACAGTTCTGTTCGTTGCAGAAAAGATGGCAGCACTTGAAGTAGTACAGAAGCGTCTTGATAAAATAGGCATTGGTGATTTCTGTCTGGAGCTGCATTCAAATAAATCGAAGAAAAAGGCTGTTCTTGAACAGCTCAGAAAAGCCTCAGAGGTTACAAAGTCCAGGAGCAGACGTTCCTTTGTCCAGAGAGCACAGGCAATTTCAGATATCAGACATGAGCTTGATATTTATGCTGGTGCGCTGCACAGACGTCAGCCCTGCGGAAAATCGCTTTATCATCTGATAAATGATTACGAAGCAAATATAATGTATCCTGAGCTTCCGCCTTTTGATGAAGATCTTGTGAAGCATATTGATGCTGACGCAATTGAAAAGCAGGAAGTAATGCTGGAAAGACTGATCGCGGCTGCTAAGGGAACAGGACATCCGAAGGATCATCCTCTTGAACCCATAGGAGTAAAGGTATATACACAGCATTTCAGAATGCAGCTTCCGACGGAGCTGGAATCATATAAAAATGCTCTTGAAGAGATAAAACAGCCGTTGAGTGCTTTTTCAGAGTCATCGGGTCAGCCGGTAAACACATACGCTGCTTCAAAGAAAACAGTTGATCTGGCAAGAGAAGCAGCAGTCTGGTTTGATATGCCATCAGCCTGGGCAAAGACTGACAATATGACAAATTATATGTTTGGTATATGGGATCTATGCGAACATAATATAAGCGCAGCTCAGCTTCAGGAAAAGCTTGGCCCCAACTGGAAAAGCGATTTCTATACGCTTGACGGCAGAGCACTTCTGAATGAATTCAGAGAGACTTCAGCAAAATGGTTCCTGGCAAAATCAATGGGTCTGAGTAAGCTTCATAAGCAGATATCCCAGTATTCTGATTCACCAGTGGATAAGAATTCCCTTGAAACTATCCTGACTGATCTTACAAATTATCAGACTGAGAAAAAAGAAGCAGACCGGCTGTTTGAAACCTACGGCAAGGATCTGGGCAGTTTGTATAACGGTAAGGATACAGACTGGCAGGAGATTTCTAAGAGATCTTACAAGGCAAAGGACAGCGCAGCAAAGCTGCTTGAAATAACTGGATCAGATGAATTCAGAATGACATACTGCGGAAATACTGATGCAAAAGAGGTTATTCCTGTACTTACAGAAGCATGGGAAAAGCTTGAAAAAGCAAGATCAGATTTCTATGCATTCCTTGAAATCAGAACAGGCGATGTTGACTGCTGGATTGAGCATGACACAGCAATGTGTGATACAATCGCTCAGAATTCTGATAAGATGAAGGAATGGATCACCTGGAATGATATATCGGAAGAAGCAGAGGTAGCAGGACTTTCACCTGCGGTCATCGCATACAGAAACGGTATGCCTCATACAGATATCAAGGGTGCATATATAAAGACCATATCCAAGGTTCTTGCTATGAAAGCAATAGACGGAAGCTCTGCACTCAATAAGTTCTCAGGACCGGTATTCAATGAAAAGATCCGTCAGTTCAAACGGATGGATAAAGAAATAACAGCATTGACACGACAGGAAATCTACTGCCGTCTTGCTTCAAAGGTACCTAATTTTGAAAGAGAAGCAGCCCAGAGCAGTGAGCTTGGTATTCTGCAGAAAGCAATAAGAAGCGGAGGCAGGGGAGTAAGCATACGCAAGCTTTTCGAGCAGCTTCCGAATATGCTTCCAAGGCTTTGTCCCTGTATGCTCATGAGCCCCATATCAGCTGCACAATATCTCGATCCGAAACGCAAGCCCTTTGATATTGTAGTCTTTGACGAAGCATCACAGCTTCCGACCTGTAAGGCTGTGGGTGTGCTTGCAAGGGGCAGCAATGCTGTAATCGTGGGAGATCCCAAGCAGATGCCGCCTACTTCCTTCTTCTCCACTACGTCTGTTGATGAAGATAATCTGGATATTGAAGACCTTGACAGTATTCTTGATGATTGTCTTGCACTGAATATGCCTCAGACTCATCTTCTCTGGCATTACAGAAGCCGTCACGAAAGCCTTATTGCTTTCAGCAACCATGAATTCTATGAAAACAGGCTTTATACGTTCCCGTCTGTAAATGACAGAGAAACAAAAGTAAGGCTCGTTCCGGTTGACGGTGTATTTGAAAGAGGCAAGAGCCGCAGCAATCTTGCAGAGGCAAAGGCAATAGTTGAGGAACTCAGGCGCAGAGCACATGATGAAGCAGACAGTAAACTGAGCGTAGGAATAGTAACATTCAATGTTAACCAGCAGAATCTTATTGATGACCTTCTCAATGAAGCCTGCACAGATGATCCGGAGCTTGAAGCCTGGGCATATAACAGTGAAGAACCGCTGTTTATAAAGAATCTTGAAAATGTTCAGGGTGACGAAAGAGATGTAATAATGTTCTCCATAGGATACGGTCCGGATAAAAACGGAAGAGTATCAATGAACTTTGGTCCTCTTAACAGGGAAGGCGGATGGAGAAGACTTAATGTAGCAGTATCAAGAGCAAGATGTGAAATGATCGTATTCTCATCTCTTACTGCTGATATGATTGATCTTTCAAGAACCGCTGCAGATGGTGTTGCAGCCCTCAAGTCCTTCCTTGATTATGCAGCAGGAAAGCCCCTTGTCAGTGACGGCAACAGCGTTACAGCGGATAAGAACAATATCAGGGGAATTGCTGAAGCAATATGCGCTCATATTGAAGAAAAGGGCTATAAGACAGAGAGAATGGTCGGAAATTCTGAATACAGAATTGATATCGGAGTAGTCGATCCTAAGGATCCCGAAAAATACCTCCTGGGCATTCTTCTTGACGGCCTGAGCTACGGCAGAGCAAAGACAACGAGAGACAGAGAAATTGCTCAGATAGGAGTTCTTGATGGACTAGGCTGGAAGATAATGAGAGTATGGTCTATGGACTGGTGGGATAACAGCAAGAAGGAACTTGACCGCATAGATGAGATACTTGAAAAATTATCAGAAGGAAACTATGAGGACTTTGTAGATGAGGAGGATGAAAACGAGCCTTCCTTCACT
>ONRO01000311.1 GCA_900320235.1 uncultured Eubacteriales bacterium | reverse complement strand
TCCGACGCTTCTTGCTGTGACCATGCCGTTTGAAACTGTTGCTGTCTGATTATTATCTGTTGACCACACAACTTCCTCTTGCTGGCTGTCTGAGTTTTCAAATATAGCTTTAAGCTGAAACTTTTTTGCTTTATCAAGAAAAATATGATCCCTGTTTAGTTTCATGCCGGATGATTTTGTAATTGTATTAAAAATCAATTCGCTGTCAGTTGCATATTTTTCCGCTGCACTTCCCGAATAACCGTTAATAACAAATTTCTCATCCTTTTTATCTTCGCCCTTTTCACTATCATAGTAAAAGCCGAAGCATCCGTAGCCGATACTGATCACACTTTCAGGTACAGTAATGCTTTTCAGTCTGTCACAGTCATAAAAAGCAAAGTTTCCAAGGCTTGTACAGCTGTCAGGTACAGCAAGTCCTTTGAGATTCCTGCAGCCATAAAAAGCAAAATTATCTATGAGCGTTATTCCGCTCGGAACATTTATTTCCGAAAGACTGCTGCATCCGCGAAACATTGCAAATGTTATTATTGAAACGCTATCCGGAATACTAACGTCAGTCAGGTTGATACATCCGAAGAAGATCGAATCTCCCAGGTTTGAAATTCCTTCTCCCATTTTTACTCTTTTAAGTCCTGTACAGCCATAAAAAGCATTTTTGCCTATCGTTTTTACCTCTCCGGGAATTTCAACACTCTGCAAAAAGCGGCTGCCGTAAAATGCTCCCTTACCGATTCTTGTCACACCGGCAGGTATTGTGAATGAATCCGCTGTTTTTCCAGCAGCGTAGCAAACAAGCTTTGTCTTGTTCTTATTATAAAGCAGACCATCAGCTGACGAATAGCTCTTGTTTTTCTTGTTTACTGTTATTCCTGTCATGCTGCTGCAGTTCCAGAAGGACGTATCATCGATCGATGCGGTATTTGCCGGAATATTTATGCTTTTAAGGCTTTTACAATCAGCAAATGCCTTTTCACCAATTTTTGTGATTCCATCCGGAATAGTAACAGAGCGAAGACTGTTACAGCCAAGAAATGTACAGTTTGGAATCACTGTAATATTTGAAGGAATATTTATACTTTCAAGAGATGAACAGGACTCAAAAGTATTGTTTCCGAATGATTCTGTTTCATTTCCAAGAGTAACCGTTTTTAGTTTTGTGCAGCCAAGAAATGTTTTATCGGGAATGATTTTTAACCCGTTTCCGACATTTGCTGTCTGAATTGAGCTGCAATATGAAAAGACTCTGCTGCCAAGATTTACCACGCTGTCAGGAATATTCAGTTCAGTTACTGAGCTGCACTCACGGAATGCGTTATTGTCAATACTTACTACACTGTCCGGAATATTGATTTCTTTCAGTGCTGTACAGCCGCTAAAAGCTGAACTTCCTATTTTCACAATACTGTCTGGTATTGTTACTTTCTCAAGTCCGGTACAACAGAAGAAACTTCCTGCATCAATCTCTGTCAGACTATCCGGCAGTTCAATACTTGTCAGAGAATGACAATATCTGAATGCACTTCTACCGATGCTTTTCAGATTTTTCGGAAGCTTTACATCTGCAAGAGCAAAACAACCGTAAAATGCTTCTTCTCCGATGATTTCAACAGAATCCGGTATAGTAACATTTCTCAGGTTGATACAACCGTCAAATGAATCAGTATCAATTATAGTTACACTTTCCGGTATTTCTATTTCTGTCAGGCTGCAGCAGCCATAAAAACAATTCCATCCGAGTTTTGTAACAGTATCCGATATCTCAACACTGCAAAGCTTACTGCAGTTCAGAAACAAGCTTTCACCTATATCAGTTATTCCTGTACCAATTATTACTTTTTTAATATTGTCATTATTATAAAAAGGTGATTCTGTCCTTTCATAATTATTCATATTTCCGCTTCCGCTGATTGTCAGTGTACCGTCAGAGGAAAGCTCGTATCTTACGTTTTCGCCGCAGCTTCCGCTTTTCAGCAAATTCTTTTCAACTGCATTTACCTTCAATCCTGCATCAAATAATCCTGATGTTTCCGGAATACTAACCGTTGCGATCATTGCAGCAACTATCAAAGCTACAAATACTCTTTTTATTAATCCCAATTTCATTTTTATACCGCCTTCTATTATCGATGATAATTGAATAATTTTTACCTTTATATTCTAACACAGCTCCTTATAAAATTCAACCACGCCCGGCGTGATTGATTCACGGCTTAGTCTGCCTGAAAAAGCTTTACTCAGATACAATGCACTCTGAATTATTATTTTACTTTCCTGCATTATCAGTTCC
>ONRO01000310.1 GCA_900320235.1 uncultured Eubacteriales bacterium | reverse complement strand
GTGGTAACGTACACCAGGGAGATCCTTTACACGGCCGCCTCTGATAAGAACAACGCTGTGCTCCTGAAGGTTATGACCGATACCGGGAATATAGGATGTAACCTCAATTCCGTTTGAAAGTCTTACTCTGGCGATCTTTCTGATAGCTGAGTTAGGCTTTTTAGGTGTAGCAGTCTTTACAGCTGTGCACACGCCTCTCTTCTGCGGAGAGTTCTGATCAATTGCTCTTCTCTTCTTTGAGTTCCAGCCCTTGAGCAGTGCGGGAGCTTTTGCTTTCTTCTCAGAAACTTCTCTTCCCTTACGAACTAACTGGTTAAACGTTGGCATTCTTGCACCCCCTTGCATATTTGATAAAAAATTTATGTTTAACAGGCATAATCAATTATACCCGATAAACAGCATATTATACAAATTCGCTGTAATTTTCACCGATTTACAATGAATTTTGTTGTTAATTACGACGAATTCATCTGTTGCAGGCTTCTTGCCTACAATTTTAGATTTTACCACAGATTATCGCTGTTTGTCAAGCTTTTTTTCACTTTTTTTCAGTGTGATAAGCATCAGATAAGGCTGTCACCTTGCGTGATGTATATGCACAAACAGTCTGCCGGATCAATTCCCGGCAGACTGCAGTAATTACATATTTTTAATTATTTCAATAATTTTTTGTTCTGCAAGCGCTGCATCAGCTTTTCCGCGGCTGTTCTTCATAACAAAACCGACCATAGCTTTAACCGCCTTTTCCTTACCGGCAAGATAATCCTTAACTGCCTTTGCGTTATTATCAACTGCCTGTCTGCACAGATCATTAAGTGTGTTTTCATCGAGTCCGCCCATATCGCTTTCGTCGATAAGCTCACTTGCCTTTTTGCCTGTTTCTATCATTTTGTCAAGTGTTGACTTTGCAAGGTTCATTCTTATCTTACCTGCATCAAGAAGCTTTATCAGCTCATTCAGACTTTCAGCTGAAACATTGACATCAAACTGTTCCTTTTCACTTTCAGTTTCAACACTGCGGAAGATCTGACCTATAATAAAGTTAGCTGCTGTTTTTGGTGTCTTTGTTCCTTCAATTGCCTTTTCAAAATATTCGGCAATCTTTCTGTACTTTGTAAGAAGAATCGCATCTGCTTCAGGAAGACCAAGCTGCTCAATATAACGGTTTTTCTTTTCTTCAGGAAGCTCAGGGAGCTGCTCACGGATATTTTCGACCATCTCACGAGGTACATTAATTGTAACAAGATCGGGGTCACGGAAATAACGGTAATCGTTTGCATCTTCCTTGCCTCTCATACTTGATGTAGTATTTGAAACATCATCATATCTCAGAGTTTCCTGAGTAACCTTTTCACCGCTTTCGATAAGATCAACCTGACGGTTATATTCATATTCCATTGCCTTTGCAATGAAGGTGATTGAATTCATATTCTTTATCTCTGTTCTTGTTCCAAGTTTATCGCTGCCCTCAGGGCGAACAGAAATATTGACATCACAGCGCATTGAGCCTTCCTGCATTTTACAGTCTGATACTCCGATATAACGCATTATCATCTGCAGCTTTTCAACATACTCCTTCGCCTCGTCAACGCTTCGGAAATCAGGCTCTGTTACGATCTCAACAAGCGGAACGCCGCCTCTGTTATAATCGACAAGTGTATCACCTCTGCGGTGTACAAGCTTACCTGCATCCTCCTCGATATGTATTCTGAGGATCCTGATTTTTCTTCCGTTTGAAAGCTGAATATATCCATGCTCACAGAGCGGTTTGTCATACTGAGAGATCTGATAAGCCTTCGGAAGATCAGGATAGCAGTAGTTTTTTCTGTCCATCTTTGATATCTCTGCTATTTCGCAGTTTGTTGCAAGGCCTGCCCTTATTGCATATTCAACTACTCTTTTATTGAGCTTGGGCAGTGTTCCCGGAAGTCCTATGCATATCGGACAGCAATGAGTATTTGGCTCTCCGCCGAACTCTGTCGTACAGGAGCAGAAAATTTTCGTATTTGTAGCAAGCTCCACATGAGTTTCAAAGCCTGCGACCAGTTCGTATTTCATCTGTTATCTTCCTTTCCTGTATTTTTCAAAGCTTAAAGCCGAAATCAGCTGCTCTGAACTGATCTGATGCGTTTTCATACTGCCATGCAGCATTTAGTATCTTTGCCTCAGCAAAGCTGTTTCCGATTAGCTGCATACCGATCGGAAGCCCCTTGTCATCAAAGCCGCAGGGCACTGAAACTGCGGGAAGTCCGCAGATATTTACCGGTACAGTACAGATATCCGTCTGATATGTTTCGACAGGATCACTGACAGCGTGGCCGTTTTCAAAAGCAGTCATAGGAACTGTCGGAGCAAGTACGATATCACAGCCGTTGAATACATTCCTGAACTCCTGAACTATCCTGCCTCTGAGATTCTGTGCTTTCTTATAATAAGCATCATAATAGCCTGAGCTGAGAACATATGTTCCGAGAAGTATTCTTTTCTTTACCTCTGCTCCAAAGCCTGTGCTCCTTGTCTTTTTCACCATATCGTTAACGTCTTTATAATTATCTGCCTTATAGCCATAGCGTATTCCGTCATATCTGCCGAGGTTTGAAGAAGCCTCTGCGCATGCAATAATATAATATACAGGGAGTGCATATTTCAGCGACGGCAGGTCAAATTCTACTATTTCAGCACCGAGAGACCTGTACACATCTATTGCCGTTTCAACGCTCTTTCTGACATCATCACGTATACCCTCGAAATACTCCTTTGCAATACCTATCTTCATGCCTTTGATATCATTTTTGAGTGTATCACATGCGGGAGCGCCTTTTCTTCCCTGTGAAGTAGAATCCATTTTATCATACTGAGCTATTGCGTCAAAAACCATTGCGCAATCCTCAACGCTGGTAGTTATCGGACCGATCTGATCAAGACTTGAAGCATAAGCGATAAGACCAAATCTTGAAACTGCTCCATATGTAGGTTTCATACCGACAATACCGCAGAAACTTGCAGGCTGTCTGATTGATCCGCCTGTATCGGAACCAAGACCATAGGCTGCAATATTTCCGCCTACTGCACTTGCTACACCGCCCGAGCTTCCTCCTGCAACATGGCCGAGGTTATGCGGATTCTTTGCTCCTCCGAAATATGAGTTTTCACAGGATGAGCCCATTGCGAATTCATCCATATTTGTTTTTCCGAGAAGAACTGCATTCTGATTCCTGAGGATATTCCAGACAGTTGCGTCATATATCGGAGTATAATCTTCAAGTATCTTTGAGCAGCAGGTTGTACGGATTCCGTCTGTTGAGATATTATCCTTCAGAGTCATTGGTATACCCTCAAGCAGACCGATCTGCTCACCGGAAGCTATCTTCTTGTCAACTTTTCCGGCTGCTTCAAGAGCTGTTTCGGGTGTCACAGTTACATATGCATTCAGTGCTTCATTATCCTTTTCAATTGCTGCAATATATTTTTCGGTTAGCTCCTTACAGGAAAACTCCTTATCTGTAAGTCCTTTATGAAGCCTTGCGATTTTACTTTCACTCATCGGTTTCACCGCCTTATTTCATTATATTCTTTACCATAAAGCAGCCTTCATCGCTGTCCTTGGCATTTCTGAGTATCTTTTCTCTGTCAAGTGAGGGAACTACCTCGTCATCTCTGAGAACATTGGACAGATCGTTGATATTATCAAAATCGCTTTCAACATCTGCCACATTATTAATAGTGTCTGCAAAAGATATGATCTCGCTCATATCCTCGGTAAGCTGATCTATTTCATCATCGCCGACTGAGAGCTTTGAAAGTATCGCGATCTTCATTATTTCTTCCTTTGTTACCATTGTTCTTCCTCCTTCTGTTTTTCTAAAATGCTTTATAAACAGTGTTCTTTGGTGTATGTCCGCTTTTACGGGAATACACCAAAGAACACCAGGGGGCAAAGCCCCCTGGACCTTTGCCAGTCCTTTCCGGGACCGGGAGTAAATTGAATTTTTAATATTTATTTTACAGAATGAAAAGAAAAATCTTATTAAATAAGCTCATACTGCAAAATATCATCTGATCTTAATGTGTACTTCACGAAGCTGCTGTTCTGTAACCTCTGTGGGTGAACCGAGAAGCAGATCCTGTGCATTGCTGTTCATTGGGAAAGCAATTACCTCACGGATATTTTCCTCTCCTGCCAGAAGCATAAGCATTCTGTCAAGTCCGGGAGCCATACCTGCATGAGGCGGAGCACCATATCTGAATGCAGTGTAAAGTGAACCGAATTTATCC
>ONRO01000146.1 GCA_900320235.1 uncultured Eubacteriales bacterium | reverse complement strand
TAACACATTCTTTGTAAACTCAACATTATTTGGTTTAATCAATTCTCTTTTTAATAAAATCAAATCAATTAATTTATAAAATTCTTTATTTGTTCTTTGTTCAAACCCTTGTGCAATATCAGAACTTATGTCTTTTGATTTAAAATAATTTACATATTGCACTACAAATTTGTTATACTGTTCTATAATAGACATCATTATTTCAGATAGTTCTTTATCTGAATATTTGCATTCTTCTCCAATTTCAAATAGTATACTAACAGAGGTTTCCATTTTATTAGTTGAATGATTTATTTCATCTATATCTGCTATTTTATAAGAAGCTCTAAATTTTTTCAGATTATTATAGAGATTTTCAAGTTCAGCATATGCATAATCTCTTTTTTCTGCATAGTAAGGTTGCTTAGGATCTGGTTGGTTTGTTATAGCCTTTTGAGCGTTTTGTTTATTTACTGATTTTCTTCTCATTTCGTAATGTCCGTTTTCGCCATAAGGTATTGTTCTATCAATATTGTTTTTTGTCCATTTACGGAATTCTACTGTTACTTTGTCTGTTTTTTCATCCCATTTATTAATACAAAAACCAATATTAGAGAATGAATCATCCTCATCAGCTATTCCTCTCATTGCTACAATATTAGGTATTTCTTTACCAATACCATGCCCAGATTCAATTCGGATCATTTGTCTCTCTGGATTGTCTTCATGTCTATGGTTATCCCCGCACATATACGCACTAACATTTTTAAGGTAAAATGTACTTGAAAGTTGCTTGCGCTGTTTTTCGATTATATCGTAAAAGTTATTATGTCCTAATGCAATAGAAGGCAAATAATCTTGATAGAGATTTTCCCATGTTTTAGTATCTGCAGCAGCATCTACATCCGTCATCTGATCTATTTTTGTTTTTCCATCAGAAACAATGGCTGTATTAAGATGAAGGATATTCAGTTTGCCTCGCCAATTTCTAACATGTGTATTTGCTGGATAGTCTATTCCATCAGAAGTGTTATATATTCCAAGTTGCTGCATCAACTGACTGTATGCTCGAAAAGCTCTTGATCGTTCTTTGATGTATTCCATGTTTCCGCTTTTTATCATTGCAATAGCAGCCTTGTTATGTATTTGCCAATTAGGATCTTCTTTGGATAGCAATTCTTCTAATAAACTACTGTTTCCATCATCATGATTACCTGGGATGACAAAGACATCTTTATGTATATCAATTCCCATTACACTAATAAGTGAACGTAAAAATGATTCCGCTTTTTCATAACTAGTTTCATTATAATTATGAAAATCGCCGGTAATAATTAGAAATTTTTCAGCTAAAGGGATATCTTGAAATATCTCTTTTGCTTCATTAAGTAATATTTGTTCACTGTTATATGATGTTGCATTTTTTACGAAATGTAAATCTGAAATATGCAAAAAAGTTACCATCAGTTAAATACCTCCTTATAAGTATAAATAAAATAATAGACAAAAGAATTTTTTCTTAATTAAACTATTCCTTTTGAGCCTTCCAAATTTTCATCCACTTTTCTCTTTCCTTGTGTACAGAACACATCTGTTTAGTAACAAAGCACTCAAAAGCCACAAATAATAATGGCCATATAAGATTAATAATCGTTATCCAAGAAAAACTATTTTGAATAATATAGAAAACAGCAAATAACACATAGCAGATTATACATAGCAAAAGACATTCAAAGTATCTTAATAATGTATACTGTTTTTTAGTTCTATCATCTTTTTTTACGATTTTTTGAATTGCTTGCTTATTTCTTGTTTCCCAGTTTATTTCAGGTATTTCACTTTCTATAAAAACGATTAAGTAAGCCGATAGTTTAGCCATATTTGTTCTGTAATACGCGATCCTCATTGACATCGGAATAATGATACAAAATGGTAGCAAGAATAAGAACGGAAGTATAGTATCCTGTGCAAAAACAAAAGATAAAACTGCAATAGTGCATGTAATAGTAAATGATAACAATGTATTGTGTAAACCAATTTGCTGAGTTATTTCATCACGTAAGTTTTGATATTCTTTCATAAGCAATTCTTGTCTATCCATTTTTTCTCCTATCACATTTCCAATGTT